>JAUNBY010000241.1 GCA_030526935.1 Clostridia bacterium | reverse complement strand
AAGCCGGGCTTGAGCCGCTCGCCATGTTGTCGGGCAACAATACCACCGATGGCGCGACAAGGGTCATGGAGGATCTTCTGAATTCGTATCCGGATCAGATAAACCTCGTACTTTGTCACAATGACGACAGCGCGGTCGGCGCTCTCAATGCAATCCAGGCGGCGGGCGTCGAGGGCATAACGATAATCGGCTTCAACGGAGATTCATTCGCGCTGGAGCTTATACAGGACGGCCAACTTGAGGCGACCATCGCTCAACAGCCCCGACTTATGGGTTATCAGGCGGTCGAGACGGCAGTGAGAGCCGTGAGGGGAGAAGATGTTGATCTTAACAGCCCCGTAGCCACGGCGCTTATCAACAGGGACAATGTGGCTGATTATATGTAACGGGTAACGTTATCCAAAGGGGGCTGGCTCTTATTGAGACAGCTCCTTTATTTACCGCTGTACGCATACCGGCGGTATGGAACTTTATGACGCAAATGGTATTTAAAAATTTTTTAAATATTTACACTTTATAGATGTGCTTTTGTCGTTGCGTATTATATAATATATTTTTGTTAGGAAAACTCTCCGGTGGGTAATGACGTTAATCCGGCCGCGAGGCTTGATTATAAATCAATTTAAGGAGTACCGCTGTTTGAAGATGAACAACACCTTGGAGACTGTCCTCTGACCGGGAGGTCGGGGCAAATCTCCGCCTCCCAGTATTGCGGTCAACAATCATCAGGAGGGAAAAAACAATGAGTAAAAATGACTATAATATCCGTTTGGAAGTACCCGCGGATTACGCCGAGGTGGAAAACCTCGTCAGGGAAGCTTTTTGGAACGTATACAGGCCGGGATGCCTCGAACACTATGTGCTGCATTGTCTGAGAGACGACGAGGACTTTATTCCGCAGCTCGATTTCGTGATGGAGAAGGACGGCAGGATCATAGGTCAGGTCATCTATATGAAAGCCTGGATAGACGCCGATGACGGCAGACGGGTTCCCATAATGACCATGGGTCCCATAGGAATATTGCCCGAGTATAAGCGCCGGGGTTACGGAAAGGCGCTTTTGGATTACTCGATGGAAAAGGCTAAGGGAATGGGAGCGGGAGCTTTGTGCTTCGAGGGCAATATAGGCTTTTACGGCAAAAGCGGATTTGTCTACGCCTCGACGAAGGGCATTCGCTATCACGGCCTGCCGGAAGGCGCGGACGCGTCGTTCTTTCTGTTAAGGGAATTGCAGCCGGGATACCTTGACGGCATCACCGGGGAATACTCCACGCCAAAGGGGTATTTTGTGGACGAGAGCGAAGCCGAACTGTTCGATAAGCGTTTTCCGCCCAAGGAAAAGCTTAAGCTTCCGGGACAGCTCGCGTAGCGTGGAACCAAACTGAACGCAAGGGCCGATGGGACTAACATCTCATCGGCTTTTGCCCGCTTATTGTTTAGGAGGAAACGACATGAAGGATATAGTGGTTTACGAATCCGCAACCGGGTTTACCGAGCGGTACGCAAAGTGGATAGCCGAGGCGCTTGATTGCGAGGCCAAACCGTTAAAACATACTTCCGGCGAGGAAATTTCAGGCTTTGAGCGGGTTGTTTTCGGCGGCTGGATTATGGGAAACGGGATTGTCGGACTTGATAAGCTTAAAGGCATGGCCTCTCCCGTCGCCGTGTTCGCGGTCGGATCGACTCCGGCATTCGACGAGGTGATTTCCTCAGTCAAAGTCCAGAATAAACTCGACGATACGCCGATGTTTTATATGGTCGGAGGATTTCGTTTTGAAAAGCTGGGCTTCGCCAAGCGAATGATTTTAAAGGCGCTGAAAAAGTCGGTGGCAAAAAAGAAAGCCCCCAACCGGCAGGAGGCGTTCATGGCCGAGGCGCTCACGACATCCTTCGACAATTCGTCGCGTGAGCAGATAATCCCGCTGGTTCAGTTCGTTAAGAGCCTGCGGGAAAAGAGGGGAGAAGCATGAGTTTATTCATAGTGGACGCTTTGCCACTGCAGGATCCCGACGCTGAGAGGGCGATTGAGATACTCAATCCGGATAAGGTTTTAAAGGCTGAAAATATGCGCCTTTCTCCCTGTACGGGATGCAACGCCTGTTGGCTTAAGACGCCGGGCGTCTGCGCGGTCAAAGACGATTATGAACAGCTGCTTAAAGGGTATTTAGGCTATGATACCACGGTTTTTCTTTCGGGAACGGCGCTGGGGTTTGTCGATTATAAGATGAAAAATATCGCGGACAGGTTATTGCCGCTGGCGACCATGTACACGTATTTTGTCGAAGGTGAAATGCGCCATATACCGCGCTATAAAAAAGAATATCGCTTCGGGCTTCTCTATAAGGGCGAGGCGGACGGGGATTATCTTAACCGCTGGCTTTACCGAACCGCGCTTAATATGCGTGGCGTTTCCCTCGGCGCGTTCCCCA
Organism: Clostridia bacterium; assembly: GCA_030526935.1. Classification (GTDB taxonomy): domain Bacteria; phylum Bacillota; class Clostridia; order Christensenellales; family Aristaeellaceae; genus JAUNBY01. The sequence continues at coordinate 2,694 of JAUNBY010000241.1, read as the reverse complement.
TCGGCATGGCAAAGGAGGCTTTTTCATGCACCTTGTGATAATCAACTGTTCCCCGCGCCCGGCATCAAAGAGCAATACAGAAAAGGTGTTGGGGGCGTTCAGGCGAGGGTTTGAACAGAGCGGCAACACCTGCGAGGTATGGCATCTGTCCTCAAGAAAAGAATGGGAGCATGCCCGCAAAGCGTTTCACGAAAATGGCAAAATACTATTCGCGCTCCCGCTGTTCGTCGAAAACATCCCCGGAATCATGCTTGAATTTCTGGAGTCGCTGGGACAAAAGGCGCATCCCGGAACGAAAGTATCCTTTCTGATACAGGGCGGCTTCGAGGAGGCTGTGCAGGCGCAATGCGCGAAGGCGTATGTGAGTACGCTTCCCGCGTATTTCAATTGCGATTACGCCGGGACGTTGACGAAGGGAGGATTGTTCGGAGCGAACTTTTTACCAGAGTCTATCGCCGCTAAAATAATCGAGCCTTTTGAGGCGGCGGGGCGGGAGTTCGCGAAGAGCGGCGGCTTTACGGAGGAATACGCTATTGATTTCGCGGGATCGGAGCGCATGTCAAGGGCGGAGATTGTTAAATACGAGCTACTCGGCTGTCACCTGAGCAAGTTTATGATGGGGCGAGTCGCCAAGAAGTTCGGGTGCCGTGAGAAGCTGGACGCGCGTCCCTATCAGCAGGACGTGAGATAAATAACAGCAAGAAATGTCGAGAAATTTCCTTTTGAAACGTATATAATCAGTCCGGTCGGGAGGTGAGAACATGACGGAACAGATATTGGCGGTTCAGCGGATGCAGGACTATATACAGGCAAATCTGGATACGGAGATAACTCTTGGCATACTGGCGAAGGAATCGATGTTTTCTCCATGGTATTCCTATAGACTCTTTCGCGGCCTTACGGGGCTGACGCCGGCGGAGTATATAAGAAAGCTTCGGCTGTCAAAGTCGGCCATGCGCCTTAAAAGCGGGGACTGCCGCATAATCGACGCGGCGTTTGAGACGGGATTTGGAAGCGTAGACGGCTATCAAAGGGCGTTTTTCAGGGAGTTTGGACGCAATCCGGGAGAATACGCCAGAAACCCCGTTCCGATCACGCTGTTCATTCCTTACGGCGTAAAATTCAGACATATGAGAAAGGAAGTCATCGACATGGAGAATCTTCAAAGCGTATTTATTCAGGTGCTCAGCAAGCCGGAACGCAAGGTTATCGTAAAAAGAGGGATAAAGGCTGAGGACTATTTCAGCTATTGCGAAGAAGTGGGATGCGACGTCTGGGGGCTTCTCACAAGCATGGATTCGCAGTGCGGCGAGCCGGTCTGTCTCTGGCTTCCGGCGCCTTACAAAAAGCCCAGCACCTCCACTTACGTGCAGGGCGTCGAAGTCCCCCGCGACTTTGGCGGCGCGATTCCCGACGGGTTCGACATTATAGACCTTCCCGAGACGGAGTATCTGATGTTTCAGGGCGAGCCGTTTCGCGAGGAGGATTACTGCGAGGCTATTCAAGCCGTGCAGCGGGCGATGGACAGATACGACCCCGCCGTGATTGGATACGAATGGAACGACGAAAGCCCGAGAATACAGCTCGAACCGCGTGGAGAGAGAGGATATATCGAACTGCGCGCGGTTAAAAGGAGATAGGAAAATGAGCGACGCGTCCCCGCGAGTGTGGAAAGGCAGAACCGTCTTATTCCTGATAAGCCAGTCTATCACCTTGTTCGGTTCGACGCTCGTTCAAATGGCGATCATCTGGTATGTGACGCTGGAGACTTCCAGCGGGGTATGGGTAGCGGCTTTTTCGATATGCTCTTACCTGCCGCAGTTTCTGATATCCTTTATCGGCGGGGTCTGGGCGGATCGTTTTTCCAGAAAGGCGCTTATTATCGCGGCGGACGCGTCGATCGCCGCCGTCACAATGCTGGCATTCGCGCTCATGCCGCTAATTCCTCGCGAACCCGCGGTGTTGTGGGCGCTTATAACCATGTCGGTTATCCGCTCCGTCGGCGCGGGCGTTCAGACGCCCGCCGTCAACGCGGTAATTCCGCAGCTCGTGCCCGAGGCGCAGCTTATGCGGTTCAACGGTATAAACGCGACCATGCAGTCGGTGGTTCAGTTTGCCGCTCCCGCCGCCGCCGGAGCGCTCATGACCATGAGCACGCTCAGATCAACCCTTTTAATCGACGTTCTGACCGCCGTGTTCGGCATAGGTCTTCTGGCTTGCGTGGCTCTGCCCAAACAGAAGACCAAGCCCGATAAAGCCTCGGTTTTAGCCGATATGAAGGTGGGACTGAGCTATGCTTTTTCGAATAGATTTATCGGAAAGCTTCTCGTCGTCTACGGGCTTTTCATATTCCTTTGCGTTCCCGCGGGGTTTATGGCGGGACTTCTCGTAAGCCGCGTATATGGAGATACCTACTGGTATCTGACGGCTGTCGAGCTGGCGGGTTTTTTCGGAATGATGATGGGCGGGCTGCTTATGAGCACGTGGGGCGGCTTTAAAAGCAGGCCGAAGACGCTATTTGTCGGACTTGCCGGATTCGGAATATTAGCCGCCGGCATGGGAATAGCGACGAATTTCGTCGTCTATCTCGCTATGATGCTTATGTATGGCGTCTTTCTGACAATGGTGCAGACGGCGACTACGACGCTTATACAGGAGAAGTCCGATGTCGCGATGCAGGGGAGAGTATTCGGC
>JAUNBY010000240.1 GCA_030526935.1 Clostridia bacterium | reverse complement strand
GACTTATTGCAACCCCCCTTCCATATGCTCGTTGCGTTTACTTTGGCAATTGAGGTCTCGTTTTTAATACCCGCGAAGGACTGGTTTGAGCGTTTGACAAAACCCGATGCGTGTGTTATGATTCTGATATATCATATGGTTGTATTGTCTGATGAAAGGTGTTTGCTCTATGAGGGAAATTCAGAAAATCTCTGTTACTGACGCCGTTGTCGAAAGGCTAAAAAGCAGTATTGAAGCGGGCGAATTTAAAGAAGGGCAAAAACTGCCAACTGAATCGCAACTGTGCGATATGCTTAAAGTAAGCCGAACTTGCATACGAGAGGCTCTGCGTTATCTACAGGCGATGAAATTGGTAACCATAAAACCAGGCAAAGGCTCTTTCGTTGCGAGTTTCGACGACGAGCGTCCCGACGAAGCGTCTGAAGAAAACATAATTGACGAGAGCAGCTTTCACGAATACATCGACGTTCGCAAAGCCCTGGAGATTTTATCGGTCAAACTCGCGGTTGAAAAGGCCAGCCCGCAGCAGATTGAGGAATTGCAGAGCATTCACACGTCTTTTGTGCAGGCGACGAAAGATCATAACCTCGCCAAGATGATAATGCTCGACGAATTGTTCCATACGAAAATCGCGTCTTTTTCGCAGAATAAGTTTATCATTCGCATCAATAAAGAGCTTGTGGAGTTCTTCCGCCGTTATCGCGGCAATTCCTTTGCCGACAGCGATGTATACTTCAACGCCGTCAATCCGCATTCGAACATTCTCGAGTGCTTCCTGCTGCGGGATTCGGAAAGAGCCGTTGAAGAGATGAAAGCTCACATTGAAATAACCGCCAACGATATCGCGTTAATATCGAAACCGGACAACAAACCTAAGAAATACGAGGTACATGATGAGCATTTATGATGAATTGCTAAAGTCCACCATATTGCCAAAAATGGCTTTGGTGTCAAGCCGCGTCGAGCGAGGAACCATAGAAAAGAAAGACATACCGTCGATTATCGAGCGCAGCGTCAATGAAAACAATCTGCTCGACTGCATAATGCCGGGCCAGAGCGTGGCGATAGGTATAGGCAGCCGCGAAATCAATCATATCGACGTCATCATAAAGTCTTTAGTAAATCTTTTGCTCGGAAAAGGCGCAAAGCCATTTCTGATACCCGCCATGGGAAGTCATGGCGGCGCGACCGCTGAAGGCCAAAGGCAATTGATAGAGGGATTCGGAATAAACGAGCGAACGATGGGCGTTCCCATCATATGCTCCATGCAAACGCGCGTAATCGGACGTACCGCCGAGGGATTGGAGGTCAACGTCGATGAGAACGCGTTTGACGCCGACTGGATGATACCCGTAGGACGCATAAAGCCGCACACAGATTTTCGTGGGGTCATCGAAAGCGGATTGATGAAGATGCTGACTATCGGCTTTGGAAAACAGCGCGGAGCCAACTTATGCCATTCGCATGGCTTTGACCGCATGTCGTATAACGTTACGCAGATAGCGCGCGTAATACTCGCCTCGAAGCATGTTCCATTCGGAATCGCCATCGTCGAAGACGCTTTCCACGGAACATACGCTTTAAAAGCTTTGCCCGCGCAAAGCATCGAGGAGGAAGAGGCTAAACTGCTCGTCAAAGCAAAAACGCTTATACCAAGGATTCCGTTTAAGAAAGTTGACGTTCTGGTTCTCGATCGGATAGGAAAGGATATAAGCGGCGCGGGCATGGATCCGAATATCACGGGACGCTCAAGCATTATGGGCATATCGCAGCCCTTTATCGAGCGCATCGCCGTATTGGATCTCAGCGAGGCTTCACACGGCAACGGATGCGGAATAGGCGGCGCGGATATTACTACGCGGCGCTTTTACGGGAAAATGGATTTGGATGAATCTTACCCCAACGCCATTACAAGCCACGATCCCGCGAGCATGAAAATTCCGCCGATAATGCACTGCGATCGCGACGCCATAAGAATGGCAATACAGACATGCGTACATATAGATCCCGCAGGATGCAGGATGGTATGGATGCCTGATACATTGCACTTCAGTCCCTATAGAATATCACAGGCTCTGCTTGATGAAGCGCGGTCAATTCCCGACCTCGATGTAATCAGCGAACCGGAGGATATCGTCTTTGACGAATCTGGCAATGTCCCCTGGTTATAGCATCCTCATGCAAAGCAATGAGGTATGGACGCGAAGAGACGCATTGCGGTTTTTCGCGGAAGGGGAGAGGGTTGAGTGTGTCGACGCAAGTCGCAACGCCTGTCTTTACGTTTCTTTTGCGCAATACTTCGTTGTCGTCGTCCGCGCGGGATGCGCCGCCTGATTTGGCAGCTGTCATTTCACCGCCGCCTTTGGATGTTGAGCAGGGCAAGTATTTACGATGTGTTTAAACCCCGTTGCGTGTTTCTTACTCATAAGGCAGATTGGAAGCAGGGGCCATCAGCGCCATATGTCGCGGCGAGGATGTTGGAAACGGACTCACCTTCAGCATGGATTTATATATCAATTTTACACGAAAAAATGAACTATATGAGACGTTCGTTCGTCGAATTGTAATATATGCCAATTGGAGGTATGTCATGTACAGAAGAAATATAGCGGCCGCCGTTATAACGCTGATGATCTGTTTTTCAGCGGCGGGAGCGGCTGCCGTCGCCGAATCGGCGGCAATAAAGGCGCCGGTAGAGCTTGTCGATGTCGAGAGCATTATGTATATCGGCCAGAATTACCCCCTCACGGTCGAAACGCTCCTCTCCTACAAGGTCGTCACATCCAACAAAACTATACTCGGACTCGGACGCGACGCGAGCACGGGCGAGTATTACGCGATACCAAGAAAGGCCGGAACCGCAAAGCTCGCGGCGAAGGTCACGGTAAACGGAAAGGTGTATAAATCGTCGATAGTTACGGTGCGCGTGAAAAAGCTCAAAGTGACGTCTATAGAATTGCCCGCGACGCTTTCCATGGAACCGGGCGAAAAATACACGTTGGACGCGACGATTACGCCGACAGCCGTCGCCAACAAAACCCTCACATGGTCATCAAACAAGGCCTCGGTCGCCAAGGTGAGCGCGGCGGGCGTCATAACGGCGGTATCCGAGGGTACCGCGACGATTACCGCCACGTCGGGTAATGTAAGCGCAAAGTGCAAGGTGACCGTCGCAAGTACGCAGGATGAACCCGCGAAGCGCGCGTTTTTATTCGGCATGAGCCAATCCGACGCCCTTTACAGCGACTTCGCCTTCGATGCGCTTCCCAGCATCTACGCGGAGGTATTAAGCGTAAACGGGCTGTTCGAAAGGGAGGGCATGTACAGTTCCTATTACCTCAACTATTCCAAAAGCGCCCTGCTTACGATGATGGACAATTGGGATGACGGCATAAGCTCAAATGACACCACGTATATATACTATTCCGGACACGGCGCGGAAATAAATGGCACGCTTTACCTCATAGCGGGAACGGACGGCGCAATAACGGCGAAAAAGCTTCGAACCGTACTCGACGCCATACCCGGCAAGATAGTGCTCTTTCTCAACTGTTGCAACAGCGGCAGCGCCATAGGCAAATCGCTTTCACCCGACACGTTTGCCCGGCGCTTCATCAGCGAGTTTTCGCAGGGGTATTCCAAGACCTCTGAATTCGTCTCATCGAAGTATAACGTAATATGCTCCAGCAAAAGCGCGGAATACGGCTTCATTGTAGACGGCGTCGATCTTTTTGCGGACGCCTTGTGCAAGGGCCTTGGCTGGGATTTGACAAGCGCCTCATCCACAGGCGACTGGCTTTGCGACGCCAATGGCGACGGAAGCGTCACTCTCACTGAACTGAGAAAATACCTGAGAAGCGAGGTCAACGCCTCTCTGCGCTCCGCGGAGTTGGATTTGTCCGGATATACGCAAACGGTTGTAAGTTACCCGACCACGTCGAATACGGTGATCTTCAGTAAATAGACGGGCGCCGGCCCCGATATGAATCGCTTGACCCGGGAATTGGTTTATTCCCGGGAATTTTTATGTCGCGCTCCCGCTTATGCCGGAAAACGCAACGCCTTCCCGTGCCGTCAGCCATTTATACGGACAATTTTTATCGTGAATACTGCTGACGAAAAACGACCGCGCCGAAGGGCGGGGCTTAAGCGGGTTGTTATATAAACGGTATTATAGCGGTGGATCAGACAAGTTCATACTTTAAAAATAAAAAATCACGCGCGTATTGACTAAAGGCTCCCGTTATTGTATAATTTTTTGATGAAATAAACGAGGCGGGGTGGGCTGATGAAGCTGGCTACATTTTTGCTTGACGGGGCCATGAGGGTCGGCGTTGTCGATGGAGCCGTCATTCGCGTTCTTAATGAGGATATGGATATGATCGACGCCATGTATCTTTACATGGAAGGGATAGAGCTTAAGGCCGAAAGAAGCGTTTCGGCGTCGGCTGTCGAGCTGTTAAGCCCCATACCTAATCCCCCGCAGGACGTGATATGCCTTGGGCTTAATTATCGAGAGCACGCGATCGAATCGGCGAAGTTTTCCAATAAAACCTTCGTCGAGGCCGAGAAGGCGGTTTACTTCTCAAAGCGCGTAAACGAGGCGGTAGCCCCAGACGGGGATATACAGGGGCATTTCGATATGACCCGACAACTCGACTACGAAGCCGAGCTGGCCTTCATAATCGGAAGGGACGCCAAAGACGTAAAAGCCTGCGACGCCGGGGAGTATATATTTGGATTCACGGTGCTCAACGACGTAAGCGCCCGGGAGATACAGTCCGAGCGCAGGCAGTGGTATTTCGGCAAAAGCCTCGACGGATTTACCCCTATGGGGCCGTATATCGTCACCGCGGATGAATTGGGCGTCGATCCCCATCTGGCGATTCGCTCGTTCGTCAACGGCGAAATCCGTCAGGACGGAAATACCCGGGATCTTATACATACCCCATCGGAAATAATCGAGGATTTGTCCAGAGGCATGACGCTTCTCGCGGGAACTATAATTTCTACGGGAACGCCCAAGGGCGTCGGAATGGGAATGACGCCGCCCACGTTTTTGAATAAGGGCGACGTGGTAGTATGTGAAATAGAGAAGATCGGCCGTTTGGAGAATACGGTCGTATAGCGGAGGAATTATGCAGTGGCA
>JAUNBY010000239.1 GCA_030526935.1 Clostridia bacterium | reverse complement strand
CGCTGCGCGGTGAGTCCGGGCGCGCAATGCGACGCCCCTACGGAGTTGTTGTCGATGTAGGTTGTTCGTTTAGCAGGGCAAGGAACGGCGTAGCCCGTTTGATAAACCGCGCCGTCATTTATCAGTGAGCGCCACGTCGATGACATTGCCCTTAGCTTTGCCCGCCCGCGTGAGGTTCTGATATCTGCCTACTCTCCCTGCAAAAGCGTCAGCCTCAATTCATTTAAAGCGTGGGCGCAGCACAGTTTTCTTATCCACGCCCTGTCTCCGATGAACTCATATTTGCGCGCGGTAGTGTTTTTCGCGGTTGATATGGCTATATAGACGGTGCCCACGGGCTTATCCTCGCTGCCGCCGTCGGGACCCGCGACGCCGGTCACGGAAACGCCGTAGTCGCTCGCGCTTCTCACCCTCGCGCCCTGGGCCATCTCGATAGCGCAGCGCTCGCTCACCGCGCCGAAGCGCGAAAGCGTGTCGCTCGCGACCCCTGTCAGCCGCCTCTTGGATTCGTTGGAATAGGTGATATACGACTCGTTGAGCACCTTCGACGCGCCGGGACAGTTGACGATCATTGACGCGAGCATTCCGCCCGTGCAGCTCTCGGCGAAGCACACGGTCTTTTCAAGCCGCGTAAGCTCCTTTACGATTGTGCTTTCGAGCGTGGAATCCGAGCCTTCGCCGTATACCGCGTCGCCCAGCCTGTTTCTAATTTCGGCTTCGACGGGATCGAGTACCGGCGCGGGATCCTCGCCCTTGGCCAGCGCCGCCGTGATTCTGGCCTGAACCTCGCCTACGCCGCAGTAGAGCGCGAGAGTGGGCTGTCCCAGATGGAAAAGGTCGAGAAGTATGGTCTCCACGCGCGACTCTCCGACTCCGAATATCCTCAAAAACCTCGAATGTATGACTATTCCCGTCTTTTCCGACAGAAACGGCGCGAGTTCGCGGTCAAACATGTCGCGCATCTCGCGCGGGGGACCGGGAAGCACCGCGACCGACTTTCCAGAATGCGTGACTATGCAGCCCGGCGCGGTTCCGCACAGATTGGGCATAATCCTCGCACCCTCGGGGAAGTAGGCCTGTTTTAAATTGTTGGCGGTGACGGGCTTGTCGGGATGAAGACGGGTCATGCGCGCCATGAGCGCGTCGTAGGACGGCTGATGAAGCACGCTCTTGAGGCCGAAATACTCCGCGACCATCTCCTTTGTCAGGTCGTCCTCGGTGGGACCCAGTCCTCCCGTCGTTATCACGAGATCGCTTCTCCCCAGAGCCTCGTTGAGGGCCAGCTTCACGCGGTCGGGATTGTCGCCCACTGTCGTGTGGCGGTAGACGTTTATGCCAAGTTCCGAGAGCCTTTTTGATATGTATTGAGCGTCGGTATTGGCTATCTGCCCCATCAAAAGCTCGGTTCCCACCGATAATATTTCACAGATCATCTGAACACTTCCTTGTTTTTAATCGCGTAGTCCACGAGGGAAACTATGGATAATCCCACGGAAATCCATATGAGCACCTCGCCGGGTATTGTAAACCATTCGCTCCAGCCGCCCAGCAGATAGCAGATTATGCCCGTCATCTGAGTGGCGGTTTTGAATTTGCCAAGCTTGTCCGCGGCTATGACGACGCCCTTGCCCGCCGCGACGAGGCGCAGCCCGGAGACTATGTACTCCCGGGCGAAAAGCACCATCACCGCCAGCCACGACACCATCCCCTGAGCCAGCAGCGCCACCAGCGCCACCATCACCAGAACCTTGTCGGCTATTGGATCCATCAGTTTTCCGAAATCAGTCACCATGTCGTGCTTGCGGGCGTACCAGCCGTCGAGCAGGTCGGTCATTGACGCCAGAGCGAACAGTATCGCCGCGAAAAGATAGCACAGCGGTACTCCCGCCATCGCGAGCGCGGCGAATGGCACTATAAGCACAATGCGCGAAATTGTAAGCCTGTTTGGAAGGTTAATCGGAATCACCTCCTGATTCGTGCCCATAAAGGTCGTAGTCGCTTGAACTGTCTATCGAGACAAATACGTAATCGCCCGGGCTATGGTCTGAAACCGGGGTAAATATGATCGACGGATCGACCTCCGGCGCTTCCAGCGACGAGCGCCCATAGCACTTACTGCCCCGCCTGCCTTCGACGAGAACCTTTTCCACGCTTCCCACGCGGCTGGCGTTTATCGACGCGGATATGCCGCGCTGAAGCGTCATGAGCCTGTCGAGTCGCTCTTTTTTTACGTCCTCGTCGATCTGGCCGGGCATGTCGAACGCGGGCGTTCCCTCCTCGGGCGAGAATGTGAAGGCGCCAAGCCTCGCGAAGCGCGCCTGTTCCACAAACTCCATAAGTTCCTCGAACTGTTCGTCGGTCTCGCCGGGAAAGCCCACCATCATTGTCGTTCTTACGATTATGTTCCGGCTTCGGCACTCGTCGATGAGCCGCCTTATGTATTCGGGCGAGCCGCGCCGGTTCATGCGTTTGAGTATATCAGCGTTTATGTGCTGAAGCGGCAGGTCGAGGTAATTACAGGCCTTTTCGTTTCCCGCGATAACGTCGAGAAGCCTCTCGTCAACCGTATCGGGATAGCAGTAAAGCGTCCTCACCCACTTGACGGAATCTATTGAGCAGGCGCTCTTTATCAGTTGTGCCAGAAGCGTCTTGCCCCCGGGGAAGTCGTTCCCGTAGCGCGAGGTGTCCTGGGCTATGAGGGTTATCTCCGTCACGCCGCCTTTTGCGAGGCGGTTCATCTCGTTTACCGCATCGTCGTAGGGTCTCGACGAATAGCTTCCTCTGATGAGCGGTATGGCGCAGTAGGAACAGCGGTTGTCGCATCCATCGGAGATTTTGACGTAGGCCGAATAGCCCGGCGTCGTGAGCACCCTCCCGCATTCGAAAAAGCGCTCGCGCGATGAGGTGTAGACGGGTTTCTCGCCCTTCAGCGCTTCCTCTATCGCCTCGACTATGCGGGGGTAGTCGCCCACGCCCAAAATCGCGTCGACCTCGGGCATTTCGCTTTTAAGCGCCTGCGGATAGCGCTGGGACAGGCAACCCGTCACGAAAAGGAGCTTGCACGTCCCCATTGTCTTGTATCTGGCCATATCGAATATGGCGTCTATGGATTCCTCGCGGGCGGGAAGTATAAACCCGCAGGTGTTGACGATGATGATTTCAGCCTTCGCGGGGTCGGCCACGGGCGTTATGCCCGCCTTTGCGAGTATTCCCAGCATATTTTCCGTATCGACGCGGTTTTTGCTGCAACCCAGCGACACCACGCCGACTGTCTTTGGCAAGTTCATATTTCCGCTCATCCTTCCTTAAACATCGCCCTGAACTGTTCTCTGGTTATAAGTACCTTTCTGGACTTGCTGCCCTCGTCGGGGCCTATTATGCCGCGAACCTCCATCTCGTCTATCAGCCGGCCCGCCCGCGAATGCCCCACGCGCAACCGCCTTTGAAGCATACTGACCGACGCCTGTTCCGCCTGAACGACCATCTCCACGGCCTCGGGAAGCAATTCGTCGAACTCGTCTAGCAGTTCCTTTTTCTCGGCGTCGGACTTGCCGGAGCTTTCTATCTTTTCGATCATATCCCCGTCGTAGCTGGCCTCGGTGCGAACCTTTATGAAATCGACTATGGCGTGTACCTCGTCGTCGGAGACCCACGCGCCCTGAACGCGCGTCTTGCCCGCGTTTCCGGGGGCGTAGAGCATGTCGCCGCGGCCGAGCAGCTTTTCCGCGCCGCTTCCGTCCAATATGGTGCGGCTGTCTACCTGAGAGGTGACGGTGAAGGCGATTCTAGAGGGTATATTCGCCTTTATGACGCCCGTTATGACGTTGACCGACGGCCTTTGCGTCGCGATAACCAGATGGATGCCCGCGGCGCGCGCCAGTTGCGCGAGGCGGCATATGCTGTCCTCGACCTCGCCCGGCACGACCATCATAAGATCCGCCAACTCGTCGATTATTATGACGATCTGGGGCATGAAGGGCGCGTCCTCCGGCCTGTGCGCGTTGTATCCCTTTATGTCGCGGACGCCCAGGTTGGCGAATTTGTCGTAGCGGTCGGTCATCTCTTTGACCGCCCACTGAAGCGCCCCTGAAGCCTTCTTGGGATCTGATACGACCGGCACCAGCAGATGCGGTATGCCGTTATAGCAACTGAGTTCCACGACCTTGGGGTCTATCATTATAAGCCTGACCTCTTCGGGAGTGGAGCGGTAGAGTATAGAACATATTATGCAGTTTATGCAAACCGACTTACCGGAACCTGTCTGTCCCGCTATCAGGACGTGTGGCATCTTCGCGAGGTCGGCGATTATGTACCTGCCCGCGTTGTCGCGGCCGAGGGCTATGGCAAGGCGGGAGGTGGCCTTTCGGCACTCCTGGCTTTCCAGTACGTCCCTTAGCGGCACTATCTCAACGTTGTCGTTAGGCACCTCGACGCCCACCGCCGACTTTCCGGGAATGGGCGCCTCAATCCTTACGCTTATGGCGGCAAGGTTGAGGGCTATGTCGTCGGACAGCGCGGTTATGCGGCTGACCTTTACGCCCGGCGCGGGAACGAGTTCAAACCTCGTGACCGTAGGCCCGTGGGCGACGCCTATCATTCGCGCGGATATGTTGAAGCTCGCAAGCGTCTCTATGAGCTTTTTGCCCTTTTCTATGTCGTGCTCCGCCTGATTTTGTATCTTGGCGGGCTTTGACGCCGCGAGAAGTTCTACCGGGGGATATACGTAGGGCATGGGTTCCGGGGCGTCGTCCCCGGTGGGATTGGCGGGTTTAGCGCCTTTCGCGGATTCTGAACTGAAGCCGAACGCCTCGTATGACGGCGCGGGTTTCGCGATGGGCGGCGCGGGCTTGGCGATCGGGGGCATTTGCCTTGGCGCAACGTCTTGCGGCGGCGCGGGTTTGGCTATGGGCGGCATATCCGGTACGTCCGCCTCGTCCGGCTCCTCCTCGTGCGGTATATTGACGACTACGTCCTTCGTCTGTTCGTTTATAAGGGATACGAGGTCGTTGTCGCGCATAAAGGCGTCAAGTTCTTCGTCGCCGGCGTCAATGGGGATTTTTTTCGACAGTATATCGCCGTCTTCCCGCGCGTCGGGGGGCGTTTCGGCGATTTCGCTCCCGTCGGGCATGGGGAAAAGCGCCTCGTCCATGG
>JAUNBY010000238.1:3129-5169 GCA_030526935.1 Clostridia bacterium | reverse complement strand
GCGATTCAGTCCGGAGCAAAGGCCGCGCTCTGAGAGCGCGAAGGATAAAAGCGGAGGGCAAAAACAACCGGAAAAGCGGGAAATAAAGGCCGAGGGCAAACTTCCTACCGACCGGCGGACGGAAAACGCCGGCTGCCCTTGGCCTTTCTTTCGGCCTTACAGCTTGGAGCACCGAGCCGTATTATTCTGTTCTCACGCCTTGGTTTGCCGAAGGTCAACATCCCCTCCGACCCGGCGGAAGCCCGCCGCCGAGCCACCTCTGATGTAACTACCAGCCGAGTCGCACAAATCAGAAAAACGCTGATTTGACTCCCTGGCCGCCTCAGAGAGGGAGGCTTTAAAGGCACGCAAGAAGCCAATACTGTCGCCCTGGAAGTAGTTAAAACAGGCCTTCAGAACAAAAAAACAGGCCTTTGAAGCGGCCATAACAGGCCTTGATGCCAGTACACCGACAAAAGAAAATATGATGTGTGTACGGATGTCGTTTCTAACCTTTTTGTTCTCCGCTGTGGCTGGCGCAGTCGCCAATTGCGTCAGTAAATGGCTGGACGGAGACGAACGCGACAATCAGCCATAGCAACAGGAAACCACCGGGTCGCCGCCGGTGGTTTTTCTGTGTACCTTATCGTTTCTAACCTTGTACTGCCTGGATATATTGTAGCGCATCACGGCACTTGGTCAAGGCGCGGCAGATTTTATATAAAGTAAATGCCGCTCGTAAAGATTGAAGTCGTTCTTGACTTTTCATCTTGCTGGAACTAATATAATGAATGGGATACAGTATTTTGGCGGAGGAAACGTATGATTCCGGTCAAGCTTTTTCGGCGGAATGGATTATGGTCAGGGGGAGCTGATGTTTATGAAAATATATAAAAATCGCGGCATGAGCGGAGGATTTACGCTCGTTGAGGTTTTAATCGTGGTTATAGTTATAGGCGTTCTTGCGGGTTTTCTTGCGCTCTCGCTTACAGCGCCGGTGGATAAAACGCAGGAGGCCGTCTGTCACGCTAATCAGCGCTCCTTTTTATCCGCATACAATGCGGAGAGCGTGATGAATTTCGGCGGCGCAGACATTCCCACACTCGTGCAAAAGGCGGTCGAGGACTGCGGAATCGAGGGCAGGATAACGCTGGAATCCAGCAGCATTTACAACGCCAGCCTCAAAGGGCTGTGTCAGAGCGGCGGGACAATTAGACTGCTGCTGGCTAAAGCCGGAGATGAAACTGAAAATCCCACGCAGATTTTCTGTACCTACCACGACGACCCAAGCAGCCAGTATAAATTTGAAGCCTCATGGGAGGCTTTTGTAAAGCAATGGGTGGAAGCTAATGGAGGCACAGTATTGAGTGGCTCTGTAAAACGCAAGCTTTATGAGGATTATTACGCCGCTAATCCAACGCCAATACCGATGACGCAGAAATATTACGAAACATACATAAAAGATAAGCTTTTTAATGGTGTCCGTCCGCCAGCAAGTTTGTACTGGTGGAGTTACCCCGTGACGAACGGCGTTGGAGAGGTGCAGTATACCGTAACATTCGCCAACAGTTACAGCGATCCGTCGGCGTGGTGGACTGGGGTTGGAAGGCAAAGTATCCAAAGTGGATATGTGGTCATAGTTGACGGCGTTACATATATACGGACAGGAAAAGATGTTTCCCCTGGAAGTGCGTCCAATACCTATCAAACAAAAGAAGCGTTAGTTGCAAAAATGAAAGAACTGGGATACGTAACCCTCTAGCCCTGTCATTACACAGCCGCGCCGCGCGGCGTAACAAAGCAGAGAGCCACAGATGAGCCGGCCGCAAGGCCGGCTCTTTGATTTTCGCGCGGCTGTCTGCGCGGGGTATGAAATGCTCTTTAAGCCCGCGCGGGGCGGCGTAAAGGCTCAGACCAATATTAAGCTGTCGGCAGGGCGACATGCAGCCTCAAAATACGCGCGCGGCTGTTGACGCGGGCATTGATTTTTAATATGACGCAGGATGAGGAAAATGAAATGAAACTCAAAGCTTCAATCAAAAAAAAATGAAAGAAGTTTGA
>JAUNBY010000238.1:716-3119 GCA_030526935.1 Clostridia bacterium | reverse complement strand
ATATGAAAGGCTCTTCTGTAACCGATAAGCTATAACGCAGCCGCGAAAACGCACGCCGGAATTTCGCGCCGCGCAAAGCGCGGCGCGAATGCAGAGCTTTCTTCCCTGTAATCTGACGCGGACGGCTATGATTTGCGGTTCTTTAACTCGCCCTTGTCGTCTATCTTTTTATTCTGCAAATACATGACGCCTTTGTCTCCGGAAGTAACGCTGACATACAGTCCATTTCCATCGCCGTCTGATTTGCCGCTGCTGCCAAAAAGCTTATTGTTCAGCCCCCTGCTCAAAGCAATGACGCCGTCGCTTATTCCGGCATCCTGCATTTGCGTTTCTTCGCCGGTCTGGCTTATCTCGTACATTTTTGCCTCCTTTGGCATAATAGCTTTCAGCTCGTTTGCCGAGAAGCCGGGAGCAAAATCGACTCCATAGAAATAAACCTTGTAAGGGCTTTTCGTGTTTGTCCAGATACGCAGCCCCAGATACCGCGGATTTGCAGGATTTTCATATAAGGCTAAAGTCCGCGCGTCGCTGTCTTTCTTGGGAAAGTTAGAGGTTTTCTTCAGCTCAGAAACCAAATTTATGTCTTTCGCTTCAAAAAGCGTCTCCACATGGTCGCTGTCCGAGAGCGATTCTCCAATAGGAACGCGCGTCACGTAAAAGTTTCCGTTGGTTTTATTACCATTTGACGTTTGAAAGTTTATTTGCTCTTCTTTCACGTCAAAAGAGACCGCGCTTGAGCCTGTCACGTTGTTCCTTACATAGAAGCGGTAATAGGTATCGCCTCCCGAGACGATTTTTTCAGGATGCGCGCCGGCAAAGTCTCCAAACCATATCGGCTCTGATTTGAACCACGTATCTCCGGACAGCCACGGGTCCGAGTCGGCGGGGGATTTTAAACTGTTTTCGTCAAACTTCTTCAAAAACTTCACCCTGACTATAAAATGCGGCTCCTTGAGATATGTCGTATAGTATTCAAGCACGGTAACAAGCATACGAACGCGCTCTCCGTTGTATGGAGGAAGCCGCTCCGGCTGGATAACCGTACCGCTTAAATAGCCTGGTTTGATTGTTCCGTCGTTTCGATTGGAATAGTAGTCGCTGTCGTATTTGAAAAGGTCATTTTTCATATAACCGGGGCCGTAAAAGGGGCCGTAGGGGTCGCTGGTCTTACTTACTTTACCATGACCTGTAAATTTATACGGTAAGCTGTCGCTGGTATACGCGATATTATCTGAAACATCAAAACCAGGGGGAGTACGTTTGCCACCGGTGGATTCCCCTATCCCCCAGCTTTTGTAGCTTGCGTTTTGATGCTGAACTCCGTTCTTCCAAAGTCTCATCGGCAGTGAATCCGACTTTGCGGCGATCTGGAACATGAGCCCCGTGTCGCTAACCTTATTGGAGTCGGAGCCATTGTATTTTCCGCGTCCGTTCAGCAGCAGCCCCATACCGTCACCGTCGTTTATGTTCACATCCACAAGTACGGAATAATTTGTGATGGTGGTGTAGGATTTGTTTCCGGAATCTTTGCTGCTCAGCTGTCTGGCACTTTTCAAATATCTTTGGTTAAGCTGAGCCAGCACGACGCTGGAGACGCCCGCAGTCTTGCCCGATTCCGTCAATGCCATCACAGTCTCGCCGCTCTGTCTGTTCAGTGTTACAACGGCATTCGCGTCGTCCGTTTTTATTATGCCGAAATCAGTTCCGTTTCCCTGTTTGATACCATCCGTTATATTACTCCAGAGGGAATCGGGGTCGCTGTCCAGCCGAACCGCTACCCATGAGCTTACGCCGGCAGGGCCGGTGCTGTATTCCTGCGCGTCGCCTATATTTTCCGCCTTGGGGGCGACCATATATCTTATATACCCGTATTTCCCCCAGTCAGAGACTCCCGCACTGCCTGTTCTCACTTTAAAGTCGGCGCTGTTCTGCGCTGTGTTAAGCGTTCGTTCCGTTATCGGATTGCCGGCGGAATCAACAAGCAGCCAGCAATATTGCCCCGAATTTGCGTCTGTTGGCGTTTCGGTTGTGAGGTTAAGCTTGGGGGTAGCGTCACTGCTTGTGGATATATACCATGTAACTTCGGAGGCGTCCTGTACCGCGTAGTCAGGGCTTGGCGTCACGTCAAGGCTGTAGCTCGCGTAGAGTATGGTTCCACGGGCAACAGGTTTATTGTCGAGAATATCTCCGCTCACGTCATTGCTTTTTATATGAAAATCGGTTGGCAGAGCCAACTGATCCATGACCACCATGTGAAGCACTTCGCCGCTCTCGTCGCCGGATTTTGTTAGGGATTCATAGTTATAGAGCGCCGTTTTCATGCTTGTTTCAAGCTTTATCGTATCAATCTCCGGATGTTGAAGCGTCAGGTCAGCCGACAGGATATAATTGTCCGCGCTTGCC
>JAUNBY010000238.1:0-706 GCA_030526935.1 Clostridia bacterium | reverse complement strand
CGCCTTCAACTGTTTCATGCCGAATCTCAGGCCGCTTATAAATTCAGAACCGGCCAGAGCCTCTTTCCCGCGTCTGCTCCACAATATGACAGAATCGCCGCTTGTGTATAAATAGTAATCATACCGGCCGG
This sequence comes from Clostridia bacterium, assembly GCA_030526935.1. Classification (GTDB taxonomy): domain Bacteria; phylum Bacillota; class Clostridia; order Christensenellales; family Aristaeellaceae; genus JAUNBY01. The sequence continues at coordinate 575 of JAUNBY010000238.1, read as the reverse complement.
ACAGCGACGACGGCAGATAACTGTTGTCCGGCAGTATCTCTATGGCTTCTGCGTGATTCAGCCGGGGAATTATTTCGCGCTCGTAGCCCGCCGCCGTCATGCGCATGGCGTTGGCCGCCTGCGCGTTCGCCTGGGTTTTGCTCTGCATGTTCACCCCGATATACAGCGCGGATACAACCGCCCCCATAACGATGATGCTGATAGCCGCCCCTATCATCAGCTCTGTAAGTGTAAAGCCCTTTTGTCTTTTCATCGCAAATACCTCTCTATTGTCTCTCAAAGATGTAAACGGGGTTGGATTTATCGCTCGTCTTCAGACGGTAAATTTTAAAGTTGATGTTGTCGGACGACGACCCCAGGGCTATCCCTCCGCTTCGGAGTTCGCCCTTGTCAGCGTTCGAGGGCAGCCCAAGATCTGAATTCGAAAGCTCGCCCATCGTCTTTCCTTCCATGATACGCTTCATCATATATGTCTCGCCGGCGTTGACTAGCTGTTGGTCTGAGAGGACGGCCTCTTTGGAGGCGAGTATCGTCTGCAGGCCATATATCATCGCGGCGGAAATTGTTCCTATCCC
>JAUNBY010000237.1 GCA_030526935.1 Clostridia bacterium | reverse complement strand
TGAAATCTTGGACGGAGGCGGCTCCCGCTCCATAATTTTTCTGGAGCTGCGTGAGTTTATCATCTATCTCCTTACGGCGGCGTTCTGCGCCTGCCATGTCGCTGAGCGCCGAACGCGCGAAATCCAGTCTTTCTTGCAGCCTTCCTTTACCGCGCAGAAAATATTCTTCTGTCTCGCCGATAAGCATCCCAAGCTGCGCGGCTCCTGAGGAGAACAGAAAAAATATATCCAGAGCGGCGGCAAGGCCTGGGTATTTCGCCTCATTCAGACATATCTTCCGGTTTTCTCCTTCCTGTTCCCCGGCAAGGAGCATGTTTTTATTTGAAACCGGCCATATGCTCAGCGGCATGGATATTTTCTCGCGAAATTTCTTCCGCAGAGTATCCTCGTTGTTCTTCCTGACCTCTTCCCAGTTTTGAAATACATCGATGTGTGTCTGTATGAAGAGTATATTCGGCGTAACAGACAGGATTTCTTCTATATAACCAACCTCGCTTTCAAGTACCGTAACGTCAGACTTAAAGACAAATACGACTCCGTTCGCGTGAGGGATAAATCTCCGAGTAATCTCCGAGTGCCCCGCGTACACGGAGCCCAGGCCGGGCGTGTCTATTATTCTCAACCCGCGCGGGATGAATTTGCAAGGAGTATCGATTTCTATCCACCTAATCACATCTTTTGCTGTCATATCCTCGTATTCGCCTTCGTACTTATACAGCTGCGACCCATATTTTGTAAGCTCATCTTTCGTTATCTCTTTATAGGAATCATCCTCATAACGAACGCGGAAAGCTTCTTTTCCGTCATCGACGCTTCTGATGCAAAAGGCCTGAGACGTCGTTGTCTGCGGATCTGTCGGGAGCAGCTCCTTTCCGATAAGCCCGTTAATCCAACTCGACTTACCGCGGCTGACTTCTCCCATAACGACAATAGTGTGTTCTTCGCGCTTAATCGTATCACTCAGCTTTTTAACGGCGCTCATTGGCTCGGGCAACGAGAATTCTGGACCCTGTTTCGAAATACCCTCGTAAAGATTTAACGCCTTCTCACGGCATTCGGAAAAATTTTTTTTCAGTTCAAGCATCGCTTCGTTCTGAGTCTTTTTAGCGGCCATCTCGGTCATGACAGTTTTTCCTCCTTTAATCTGTTCTTTGTTTTTCAACTTCAACCAGTGCGCGTCTGACAACTCTCCCGTTGACGGAGATACCCGGCCTTTTCGTGGAAATGATGGCGCTTCCCCTTCGCGGCAGCGGCCCGCTGGCGGTAACATGCCGGTTTGCGTCAAATTCGGCATCGTCTTCGATCGGGACGGCCCCGTTTTGAAATAATACCGTCTCTATACGCTCCAACAGCCTGCCTGTCATATCCTGAACGGATTTCTCTTCCGTCTTCATATGCCCTTCCGCGTCATCCATAACACCCGCTAAAGATTCCATCAGTCGTTCTTTTCCGCGCCGCTCTTTCTCCAGAGCAGTTTCCGCCTCATTTTTTTGTTGAAAATATTCATCCGCCATATCTTTATAGGCCTTAAGCTCACGTTTGGCGCTGGTCAGATCTCCTTTTTCACACTCCCTTTCGTTATTAATGGGGCAATATTTTTCGCAGAATTCCCTGCCTAAAATTTTCAATCTGTCGCAGACATCCGACACAAGAGCCTTACAGTCCGATTTCCTTCTGCCACCGGCACTTCCGCCGCCAAAATTCATAGATACGCCTCCTTCAATATTGCCCGGCTCACGATATATTCCACTCAATTAATACCATCAAGGCCAGGGAGATAGCGGTAGTAACTCCTTCAACAATAACCGGGAAAAATAATGAGTGCCCATCTTGCCTATCGCATGTAAGTTGAGACGCTTTGCCGCCTGTTTATAAAACTCCAGCGCTTTCTTGTCATCCTTGCTTACACCTTTGCCGTTTTCATAAAGGAGGCCCATCCTGTACATCGCTTCGGTGTGTTCCTGCTCTATCGCCATCCTGTACCAATTCAGCGCTTCATCATAGTGTTTTACGCTTTCATGAATAAAAGCTATTCTGTACATTGCTTCAACGTGGTTGCATTCTGCCGCTTTTTGGTACCACTTCAACGCTTCATTGTAGTCCTGTTCCGTGCCATTGCCTCCTTCATAAAGAAGAGCTGTTTTATACATTGCTTCGGCGTGGTTGTAACCTGCTGCTTTTTTGTACCATTCCAGCGCTGCTACATAGTCTTGCTTAGTCCCATTGCCGCCTTCATAAAGAAGAGCTGTTTTGTACATTGCCTCAGCGTGGTTGTAGTCTGATGCCTTTTTGTACCATTTCAGTGCTTCATTGTAATCCTGATTCATTCCTCTCCCTGCTTCATAAAAGAGGCCTATTCTATACATAGCTTCTACCACTTTGTCTCGGCCAGCCGCTTGCAGATACAATGCCAGCGCTTTCTTGTCATCCTTGCTTACACCTTTTCCGTATTCATAAAAGAGACCCATTTTGTACATCGCTTCCGCATGGTCGCAATCGGCCGCTTTTTGATACCATTCTAGAGCTTTATCGTAGTTCTGGTTCGCCCCATTATTACCCTCTTCATAAAAGCAGCCTGCTCTGTACATTGCCTCTGCGCTGCCTTGGTCTGCGGCTTGTTTGTATTGCCATAGCGCCTCGTTGTTCTTTTTCTCCGTTTCAAGTTTATGAGCAAGTGAAAGCATATCGTCGATGGAGGGATCTTCATCTGTTTTATGATGCTTTTTTTCACCTTTTGACTTTACCTGGTCGGGAGTCCCATCCAGATATCCTGACGCCGTTCCAAAATTAACAATGCTCTTTTTCAGTGCATAATATGCCGCCCCCAGTGCCACCGCCTCGTCAGATACCCCTGTCAGTAATGCTTGTTGGGGAAGTCCTGCATTACGAAGCACCCCATCAATACTCTCTTTTAGCCCTATAAGCCGTGTTGAACCTCCTATCAATAGAACCGCGCCTATATTTGCCTTTGCCTTCGCGCGTTGAACCATATTCGTTACACAGCCTACCATTTGACCAATCTCTTTTTTAGCCTCTTGGGCTATTACAGCTCTGTTAAGCTGGGGGGTACAGGCGTTACCAAATAAAGACAATGTCTGAGGGCGCGTAGTCGCGCCCAGCGTCTCTTTTCCCTGGCGGCATTGGGAAAGCGCGTATTGGTTCACGCCGGATATACCTGCCTGCGTTTGAATATCAATCGACTTTCCCCCATTTTGTTTTGCGAGGGCATTCCACCAGTCGTATATCTTCTGATCTATATCGTCCCCTCCGAGCGCAAGGCCGCCGACTATCCTGCCATTTGCGTCGCTTATCACGGAATATCCGCCTTGAGCATTTGGATCTTCTTGCAGAAAAGCGATATCCAGCGTTCCGCCGCCTATGTCAATGATAAAGATGTTCCCTCTAACCGCTGCTCCGGAGGCCTTGTAGCCCAGCGCCGCCGCCACCGGTTCCTCCAGCAGCGTTACATCCTGAAAACCTGCCTGTTTTGCGGCATTTTGCAGGTCAACTTTCGCCGCAGGACTGAAAGTTACAGGGTATGTCAGGACTACGGAGGTCAGCTTCGCTCCATTGAAAGAGAGGGTTTCAGCGTCGTCTTTCATTTTTTTTAATATCTCCGCGGCGATGAAAGACGGAGAAAGCACGATCTCATTAGGCAAAACCATCCTTACTCTGCGGCCAAGGGAGCGTTTGACGCTTGAAAAATAGTAGCTTTGCAACGCTAAATTTCCAGCCAGTGCATTTATTGCCGGCGTACCGACGCAGTCAATACCCTGATTGTCGTACAGAACGACGGAAGGGGTTTTATCCTGACGTTGCTGATTCTTGATAACATTGACCGTAATCCTGCCGAAACTATCCGCCTCGCTCTTTGCCATTACGCTGTTCGTCGTTCCGAAATCCAGTCCCAGGTATGCTTTCGCCATAGTTCCACTCTCCAATCTTTATGGGTAAAATCCGCAGACAGCTTTCATTCAAAAGCGGCGCTACACTGTATCACACCCATCGTCAAAGGAGTCCGTCTCCGCTTCGTAATCAAGGCTGTCAGGAGACTCCGCCGCTTCGGTATCGCTTCCATAAACCGTATCGTCGGGAATATAGGCAGAAATCATACCGTATCCTGATTCCACAGCCTCGCCGTCATGCCCTTGAACCTCGGCCTGCAGAGAATCATCATACTCTTCTACGCTGTTAAAGCTGTGCGAACGCATATATTCCATATCCAAGGAGGGCTTTTCGGGAGGGCTTTCAATAGTGGATACCATGAAGTTCCCTGAATCGTCCCAGGCATTTTTGAATTGTTCCTCCGAATAAGACTTCATAACATCACCTGTACCAGGATCAGTAATTTGTACAGACAATTTCCCGTCCGCTGGATTTTTGACCGCAGAAATAATTACTGCATGGTCGCCGCCTCCCAACGGCAACATATCTTCAATAGACTCAAGAATTCCGCCATTCCAGAGTTCGCCGGAATCTACGACCGCAATGACCTGATGCCCCTGGGCCAGTTCCCCCACAAGGTCATAGATGTTGCCGTTCATACTCATCTGGCTTTCCACGCCGAAATGGTTGAGCAGTTCGCCTATGTGTTCATAGCGCGTGCCATTGTTCTCCTCGTACCACCCTTTTTCTTTTGCCAGGTTGGTCAATTCTTCTTCTGTGCGATAAATTCCATAGGCGTCCAGTATCAGCTGCTGTGCCTTTATCGCACAGGTATCGTTCTTTTGCTGCAGCGTGTCTTCGTTTTCCAAATGCTCATAACAGTCTGGGCTTCCGATAATGTTAACGTCTGTCATAGTGTAATCATTCCTTTCGCGTTGCCTTCGCGCCAAACGGGATAAAATCGCCGTTGTGGCCGGAGCCTGTTGTTTTGTTGTTCCGATGATTCGATAAAATCATTATCAAAATACAGCCTCTACGTCAATTCTATGTTTGTATTTGCCAGGCTTTTTATTGCAGCCAGGTAATAACTCCCAAACACACAGACTCTAACAGCTTCGTATTATTGCCGCTAAGTGATTAAAATTAACCGTATAATTTAAGTCTGACAAATAGACCAAGAACAATTCCTGTATACGAATTTCGCCTAATGCGGCGGCAACCGCTTTCCCCCTCTCTTTTGATGTTATGCCCCGCAGCTCGATTCAACTGAAAAACAGAACCGCCTGCCGTAAA
>JAUNBY010000236.1 GCA_030526935.1 Clostridia bacterium | reverse complement strand
ACTTGCTTGGGTTGATGACATTGCCCCTCTGGGGGTCGCAGACCGCGCGTAGCGCCAGGTGGCGCCGTAGGCGCCGGATGAGGTCGTTCCCCTCTGGGAGCCGCAGGCCGCGCGAAGCGCTGACGAGTGATGTCATCCCGAGAATATCACAAGGCGTGTATGGTCTCGTAAAACAAGGGTGAACAGTAACCGTGAGCCGCCACAAAAAATACCGCCGCACATAAAAAACACTGGTAAAAACGGCGGGGTTATGATATACTGTCATAAACAGTAATGAGCAGCGGAGGAAACGATTATGAAAAAAGCTCTTTTTGCGATATTTATTGCTATGACGTTATTCGCCATACCAGCCCTGGCTGAAATAACGGTGGAGTTTGCCGGAGAATTTGTTATTACCCACCCCGATGACCTGGAAACCATCGAGCTTACACCGGATGACCTGTCGGAAGGCATGGTCTATTGCGCTTCGAGCGACGACGTAGATTTGTATATATGGTCGGGAGATATGGACGGAATGACCGCCGACGAATTGTACCTGGCCTGGCAGGACGACGAATATCTGATGAACGTGTCGTTTCGCGACCTGGGAAGCGTGAGGATGCTCGGTTACGACATAGAGGAAGAAGGCAAGGGCGCCGTCATAGCCGGCGTAAACGACAGTTATTACGAAATAATCTGCTATTACGAGTATGAAGACGACGACGTGGTCGAACTGGCGAGGATGATTATGGACAGCATATCTCTGAAATAGCTAGCGCCGCCCGCGAAACGCGCGGGCGGGAACCGCATGTATAGAGTTCGCGAAGATTTGTGGTAATAGCAAACAAATATCGAATAAAAAGCCATGTTTTTCTGGAAAACAGTGGTATTTTATCGCGATATGTTGTATAATGTTATTGTATGGTTACAATCGCCAATGTGGTTAGAAGGAGATGATACTAAAAAATGCAGAAAAAACAGTGCATCGCCATGCTGCTTGCCGGCGGACAGGGAAGCAGGCTTGGTTTGCTCACCAAAACCCTGGCGAAGCCGGCGATTCCGTTTGGCGGCAAGTATCGCATCATCGATTTTCCGCTTTCAAATTGTACGAATTCCGGAATTGACGTGGTGGGAGTTCTCACTCAGTATCAGCCGCTGGAACTCAACAAGTACATAGGAACCGGCCAGCCCTGGGACCTCGACCTTAATAACGGCGGCGTCTTCGTACTGCCTCCGTATGTCAAGGGAAAAATCGGCGAGTGGTATCGCGGTACCGCAAACGCCATATATCAAAACCTCGCGTTTATCGAGCAGTACAAGCCAGAATACGTGCTCATTCTCTCGGGCGACCATATCTATAAAATGAACTATAACGCGATGCTCAAAGCCCACATCGCCAACAACGCCGACTGCACCATAGCCGTAAGGCCAGTGCCGTGGGAGGACGCCCCGTCGTTCGGCATAATGAATACGGACGAGAACGACCGCATAATCGAATTCGAGGAAAAGCCCGCCAAGCCCAAGAGCAACCGCGCGTCGATGGGCGTGTATATATTCACGTATTCGGTTTTGAAAAAGTACCTGATAGCCGACGAGGAAAACCCAAATTCGCATAACGACTTCGGAAAGAACATAATCCCCGCGATGCTGGCGGACGGAAAGATGCTCCTCGCCTACAGCTTCGAGGATTATTGGAAGGACGTGGGAACCATCCGCTCGCTGTGGGCGAGCAATATGGATCTTATCTCCACGCCCCCCGAGTTCAACCTCTACGACAAGAGCTGGCGCATATACGGCAGAAACCCCATAATGCCCCCGCATTACGTGGGCGACGGCGCGGACGTATCGGGAAGCATGGTAACGGAGGGCTGCAATGTAATGGGTTCGGCCGTCAACAGCGTGCTTTTCGCGAACGTCACCGTCGAGAAAGGCGCTTATATAGAACAAAGCGTCATAATGCCCAATACGGTCGTAAAATCCGGCTCGAAGATCATCCGCGCTATAATCGGCGAGAATACTGTTATCGAGAAAGACTGTGCGGTCGGAGGGCCGGGAGAAACGGAAATCGCGCTCGTGGCGTCGAATACGAGGCTTTTATCCGGCTCGGTCGTGCTCCCCGGCGAGCAGTCCGACGGCGTAAGGGAGGAAGCGTAATGAACGATGTAATGGGCCTTATATACACCACGAAGGACGATTATTCCCTCCGGGAGCTTACCGCGTCCCGCGCCGTGGCCGCGCTTCCGGTCATAGGAAGATACAGGATCATAGACTTTGTCCTCTCAAGCATGGTAAACTCCGGCATAACAAACGTGGGCGTCATCATGCAGAGGAATTATCACTCGCTCATGGATCATCTGGGAGCGGGCAAGGAATGGGATCTGCACCGCAAAAAGGACGGCCTTTTCATACTTCCGCCGTTTCAGACCCGCGAAAACTTCGGAATCTACGAGGGAACGCTCGACGGCATAAAGTCCAACATAAGCTACCTTCGCCGCTCAAAGCAGACTTACGTGGTTCTCACCGGAACCTATTCGGTCTTTAACACGACCTTTGACGACATGCTCAAGGATCACATATCCTCCGGCGCTGACGTCACAATGATGTACTCGCACCTCGTGCCCGAGCGCGCCCCCGATATGTCGAGCGTTTCGCAGCACACTTATCTGTGTCTGGACGACGAAGGCTTCGTCAAAAACATCGAAATTGGCGTCGAGCGCCCGGAAAACGCGCCGTTCAGCATGAAGGTCGCCATAATGAAGCGCGAATTCCTGATAAATCTCGTCGAAACCGCGCAGAATCAGGGCGTACACGATCTGCACAAAATACTGCAGACAGGCGTGGAGAATAAACTCGCGAAGGTTCGCGGATATGAGTACAAGGGTTATCACAAGCGCGTGGATTCCATACAGAGTTTCTACGAGCTTAATATGGATATGTTAGACTCTAAGGTGCGCAATCAATTCTTCGGCGAGCACGTCGTATATACGAAGGTTCGCGACGAGGTTCCCGCGAGGTATCTGTCGGGCGCGGTAGCGAAAAACTCGCTCGTCGCCGACGGCTGCATAATCGAGGGCGAAGTCGAGAACAGCGTTTTGTTCAGAGGCGTGCATGTCGCAAAGGGCGCTAAGGTGCGCAACTGCATACTGATGCAGGAGTGCAGCATTATGGAAAACGTCGAGCTTGAAAACGTCATATTCGACAAGTCCGTCACCGTTTCATCGGGCCGGCTCGTCGGACACAGCTCGTTCCCGATAGTCATAGGCAAGGGAAAGAGGCTGTAGTTTTCAGGCGATGGAAGGAAGGGGTAATATGTTAAAAGTTCTTATAGCCGCGTCGGAATGCGTCCCGTTCTCAAAGACTGGAGGTCTGGCCGACGTAGTGGGCGCGCTTCCCAAGGCGCTGGTTCAAAAGGGAGCGGACGCGCGCGTTATAACGCCGCTTTACAGGTCCATGCCCGATAAATACCGCGTAAAGCTCGAGCATGTGATGTTTTTCTACATCAACCTCGGCTGGAGGCGCCAGTATGTCGGCATAGAAAAGCTCGTCGAGGACGGCGTGACCTATTATTTCATAGACAACGAGTTTTACTTCGGCCGCAGCTATATCTACGGCATCGGCGGCGACGAGGACGAGCGGTTCGCGTTTTTCTCCCGCGCGGTGTTGGAGGCGATGCCGCTTATAGACTTCATGCCCGACGTATTGCACTTAAACGACTGGCAGACGGGCCTTATGGCGGTGCTGCTCGAGTCGCAGTACAGGGTGCTGCCGCTTTATAAAAACGTAAAAACGGTCTATACCATACACAACCTTCAATACCAGGGCATATTCTCGATCGACCGCATAGAGGAACTGCTGTCGCTGGGCTGGGATATGTACACGACCGACAAGCTCGAGTTCTACGGGCAATGCTCGTGCATGAAGGCGGGCATAGCCTATTCAAACGTCGTAACCACCGTAAGCCCGTCATACGCGCTGGAGATACAGACGCCGTACTACGGAGAAAAGCTCGACGGACTTCTCCGCGCGCGCTCGAAGGATCTCGTGGGCATTCTCAACGGCATAGATACCGATGTGTACAACCCGCTGACGGACGAGATGATATTTAAAAACTACGGGCCGGATACTCTTTCTGACAAAGTGGAAAATAAACTCGCCCTGCAACGCGAACTGGGGCTTAAAGAGGGCGCTGAAATACCCATGATCGCCATGATAAGCCGCCTTTCGGGGCAAAAAGGCTTCGATCTGGTGGACAGGGTGCTCTCCGAGATAATGCAGACGGGCGTTCAGCTCGTGGTTCTGGGAATGGGCGAGGAACGCTATGTAGACCTGTTCGGCTGGGCGCAGTGGAAGTATTCGGGAATGCTCGCGGCGCGCTTTGAGATGAATCACTCGCTCGCGCACAGCATTTACGCCGCCTGCGACATGTTCCTGATGCCGTCGCTTTTCGAACCGTGCGGACTCAGCCAGATGATAGCGCTCAGATACGGAGCTTTGCCCATCGCCCGCGAGACGGGCGGACTGCGCGACACGGTATTAAGTTTCAACGAATATACCGGCGAGGGCAACGGATTTACATTCCTCAACTACAACGCTCACGACATGCTTTCCGTCGTAAGGCGCGCGGTGGACTACTACGAGAATCACCGCGAGATCTGGAACAGGCTCGTAAGGCGCGCGATGCTCGTCAACTACGGCTGGGATCGCTCGGCGGGAGAATATTTAGCGCTGTATAATAAGATTCTGCGCGAAGACGACGTGGCGGAGCCGGAGAAGGGCGATAAGCCGGAGGACGCGAAGGTTCCCGCGCCGCAGACCGAAGTCGCGCCAGTGGAAGAGAAGGCCGAAAAGCCGGAAGCCGCGCCGCTGAAGGAGAAGGCCGAAAAGCCGGAAGCCGAGACCGCGCCGGTAGAGGAAAAGAAGCCCAAGACCCGCGCCCGCAAGACGGCAAAGGCCGAGGACGGGGAAAAACCAAAGGCCGCGCGCGCTCGCAAGACGGCGAGCGCCGAGGGCGAAGAAAAGCCAAAGGCTGCGCGCACCCGCAAGACCGCCGCGAAAGCGGATGGCGAGGAAAAGCCGAAGGCTGCGCGCTCCCGCAAGAAAGCGGAGCCTGTCGGGGATAAGCCGGAATAATATCGACAGGGGAGCGACGCGCTCCCCTGTGGCGTCGTTGATGCGTAAGGTTATCCGTTCCCACGACAGACAACTCTGGATTTATATACACGGCTTGCGTAGGGGCGCGCATTGCGCGCCCGG
>JAUNBY010000235.1 GCA_030526935.1 Clostridia bacterium | reverse complement strand
TAGCGTAAGCCGCGTAATTTCGCGGGATCGCCTTAACGAACCCGCAGGGGAGCGCTCCCCTGCGGGTTCGTTGTCGCGCAACATGCGCGCTTACCGCGAGGCTGGCTGATAGTTCCCCCGCGTCACTTTCCCGCCCTTTTCCAGAACCTTTCCAGCGCTCTAATTACCTCAGTTCCGTTTTTCGCCAGCGCGATTGACCAGTAGCCGGGCAGCAGGCTTTCGTACTGCGGGGTGGTAAAGCGCTCGTCGATCAGAAGGACGACTCCCGTGTCCGTTTCGGAGCGTATGACGCGTCCCGCGCACTGAAGAACGCGTTCTATTCCGGGGTAGGTATAAGCCGCGAGCATGCCGGACTGTTCGTCGTCCTCGTCGGCGCCGGCCAGCGCCGCCCTTTCAAGCGACAGCCCCGGCATTCCCACGCCCACTATGGCCGCGCCTGAGAGCCTCTCACCCGGCAGGTCGATTCCCTCCGTAAATATACCGCCCATGACGACGAGCGCGAGCATGGTCTTTTCCCCGGATGCTTTGAAAAGCCGCAAAAAGGCGTCCCGCTCGTCTCGCGTCATGCCCCGGCTCTGCGAGACGACATCCGCGTCCGGCATGGCCGAAACGAGCTTTTCGCGAGCCGTTTCCAGGTATTTGTACGACGGAAAGCACGCCAGATAATTGCCCTTTCGGGCGAGGCACATGGCCTTTATCACACCTACGACGGCGTCTATGGTCGCCTCGCGCATCTTAAAAGTCGTGTTTATGGGAACCGCCACGCACATGAGGTTCTCGGATGGAAACGGGGAGGGCAGGTCGACCAGCGCGTCGCCGCGATCCGTGTCGAGTCCGACGGCCTTCGCGTAATACTCCATGGGCGACAGCGTCCCTGAAAACAAAACCGCGCCCTTCGTCTTCAGATAGCTCTCGCGGAGCCTGTCGGCAGGGTCGAAGCACCACAGTTTTACTGACATGTCCCTGGGCGAAGGTTCGAGAAGCACCAGGTGCTTTGGCGACAATTCCCCCGCGACGCGCACGAAGTCGTTGGCCGCGAAGAAGCAGTCGGCTATGTCCATGCCGCTTTCTAAGTAGAGCCTTGCGGTGTCGGCAAACGCCTCGACCGAATCCAGAAGGCCCTCGTCAAGTTCGCTCGTCCAGCGCGGATACTCACAGGCGGACTTTACGGACTTCATGGCCTTCGCGACCGCCCGCGCCGCCGCGTAAAGCGGATGCTCCGCGGCTCCCGCCCGCTTTAGATTCCTGGCGACCGCCCTGAAATCCGAGGCTCTGATCTCGCACGAGAACATATCCCTCGCCCGGTCTATGAGGTTGTGCGCCTCGTCGATCAACAGCGCGCAGTCGCATTTGTCCTGAAAAAAGCGCTTCAATTTGACCTTGGGGTCGAAGACATAGTTGTAGTCGCAGATTACGACGTCGCGGGTGAGCGCCAGATCCAGTGAAAGCTCGAAGGGACAAAGCGAGTATTCCTTCGACAATTCGGCGATTTCATCGCGGTCGAGCTTTTCCGCGTCTATTGACAGCTTCAGCGCGTCGCCGAGCCTGTCGTAATAGCCGACGGCCAGGGGACAAAGCGCGGGGTCGCATTCCTTTCGCCCCATGGGACAGGCTTTCTCCTTCGCGGTTATGACTATGGAGCGTATCATAAGCCCCCGTCCCCTGAGTATGTCCAGCGCGCGCGTGGCGGCCTCGCGGGCGGTATTTCGCGCGGTGAGGTAGAATACGCGGCCTGTCAGCCCCTCTCCCATGGCCTTTATCGCGGCGAACAGCGCGGCCATGGTCTTTCCCGTTCCGGTCGGCGCCTGAACCAGCGCGTTGTGCCCGTCCCTTATGGCCTGATATGTCGCCGCCGCCATTTCGCGCTGGCCCGCGCGGTAGCTCTCAAAGGGGAATTCAAGCGCCCTCATCGACGGCCTTCGCCTGTCCGAAGCCCGCCATACCCTCGATATCCACTCGCAGTAAGCCCCGGCGTAGCCCTCGAATATGCCCGACAGACAAAGCGAGGTCATAACCCTGCGGTGAACGCGGCTTTTGCCCTGCCGGTTTACGTATTTAAGGCGAACCTCTATCTCGTCAAAGCCGTTGTTCTGGCACAGCATATGCGCGTAAATATTCGCCTGTGCCCAGTGGACGGGAAAACCGTCGCCCGGCAAATCGCCCTGCGCGGACTTTATCTCCTCGATGACGGGCGGCGAAGATGTCAGGCACACTCCGTCGGCTCTGCCGTAGACGGTGAGGTTTACGTCGGACGCGACGACGGTTAAACTCAGAGAAACCTCTTTTTGAAAGCCCTCGGGATATCGCGACTGCTCCGACCGGTGCAAAGCCGCCCCCTCCCGCATGGCGGATATGGAGCCGAACCTCAGATCCCCTCCCGCGAGGGCGAATTCGGCCAGCGCCCGGGCGCTTACTCGTTGTGAAATCATATTCCTCCCAGCTTGACACGCGCTAAAATCGGTAATATAATGTGCGTATAGCTTATTTTACTTCATTTTTCGGATGAACGCAACAGGAGGATATATGGCCCTCGGAGAGATTTTGATAAAGGGCGGGGAGTACGCTTATCTCATGCCGGGCGAGGCGGCCATAGTCCCCGAGCGCATGGAGTTTTCAATATACGTAAGGGTCGGCGCGACAACGGCCATGACGCCGCGTCGCAAAAAAGCCGCGCCCGCGTCGGGAGGCGCGATATGAAATTATACGTAGTAGTGCCCTGCTATAACGAGCGGGAGGTTCTTCCTGAAACCGCGAAGGAGCTCACACGCGTCATGAACGCCCTCATAGACTCGGGCGAAATCTCACCCGAAAGCCGCGTGACATTCGTCGACGACGGTAGCCGCGACGAGACCTGGGAGGAAATCGTCAGGGCGATAGGGGAGTACCCTGTTGTCGAGGGGATAAAGCTCTCGCGCAATCAGGGCCATCAAAACGCGCTCGTCGCCGGCATGATGACCGTTCGCGACCGCTGCGACGCCGTAATAACAATAGACTCCGACCTTCAGGACGACGTAAACGCCATAGCCTCGTTCGTAAAGGAGTATAAAGCCGGTTGCGACGTGGTGTACGGCGTTAGAAGCCGCCGCGATACGGATACGGGATTCAAGCGCAACAGCGCCAGGTTGTACTATAAATTCATGAGGATGATGGGCGTCGAACTGGTCTACGACCACGCCGACTACAGGCTTTTGAGCCGCCGCGCGCTCGACGCGCTGTCCGAGTTCGACGAGGTAAACCTCTTTTTGCGCGGCATGGTTCCGCTGCTGGGCTTTAAAAGCTCCACGGTCTACTACGAGCGCGGCAAGCGCTTCGCGGGGGAATCGAAGTACCCGCTTTGGAAGATGTTCTCGCTGGCTCTGGAGGGCGTCACCTCGTTCAGCGTAAAGCCCATCAGGATAATCGTGACCATGGGCTGCGTCTTCGCTCTGATAGGCGTGATAATGGCGATATACGCTCTGGCGTCGCACTTCGCGGGGCATACGGCGGCGGGCTGGACGTCCATAATGATATCACTGTGGGTAATAGGCGGCGTACAGCTCATAGCCCTGGGTCTCATCGGCGAATACGTGGGAAAGCTCTATTCCGAGGTCAAAAGGCGTCCGAGATACATAATAGAGAAATATGTGGACAAGAAACATGACGCAGAATGACAGAAAGAACGACTTTTCTCAGGGCGGCGTACTGCGCCTTATAATCCGCCAGTCTATACCTCTCATAGGCGCGCAGATAATAAACGCGCTTTATTCGATTGTCGATAAGATGTACATAGGGCGCATACCCGACACAGGAAAGCTCGCCTTCGCGGGCGTGGGGCTAACTTTTCCGTTTATACTCATGGTAAACGCCTTCGCGCTGCTCGCGGGCATGGGCGGCTCGCCTCTGTGCTCCATCGCCAGAGGGGAGGGAAAAATCGAGCGCGCGGAGAAGATAATGGGCAATTCGCTCACGCTGCTTGTGATTCTGGGCGTCGCCGTAACGGGGCTGTCGCTGGCGTTCAGGCGTCCTCTTCTTTACTGGTTTGGCGCGAGCGACGCCACGATGCCCTTCGCCGACGCCTACATAAGCCTCTATCTGACGGGAAGCATGTTCGTCATGCTGACGCTTGGCATGAACCCCTTCATAAACAGCCAGGGGTTCCCGCGAACCGGCATGGCGACGGTGGCGATAGGCGCGATAACGAACGTGCTTCTCGACCCGTTTTTTATTTTCACGCTCGAAATGGGCGTAAGCGGCGCGGCGCTGGCGACGGTGATATCGCAGTGCCTGTCGGCGATTTGGGTAATGAACTTTCTTACGGGCAAAAAGTGCATATTGAAGTTGCGGCTTAAAAATATGGCGCCCGACATAAGGCTCGTCGGGCGCATACTGGCGCTGGGCGCGTCATCGTGCACCATGAGCGTTACCAACGCCATAGTCTCCATAGTCTGCAACCGGACGCTTTCCATATACGGAGGGGATACTTACGTGGGCGTAATGTCGGCGATAAGCTCCATACGCGAGGTGCTGATGATGCCCGTGAGCGGATTCGGCCAGGGTGCGCAGCCGGTCATGGGATACAACTTCGGGGCGAAGCGCTTCGACCGCGTAAAAAAGTGCGTAAAGTACCAGCTCGTGATATGCGCCTCCTACGCGAGTTTCATAACCGTATTGACGCTCGCCTTCCCATCGTTCTGCATATCCCTTTTTAACAGCGACCCCGAACTCATCCGGGCGGGCATACCCGCCGTAAGGACGTATTTCTGCCTGTTCTTCATGCTTTCGCTTCAGATGACGGGGCAATATTCCTTCGTGGCGCTGGGGCGCTCGAAGGAAGCCATGTTCTTTTCACTGCTGAGAAAAGCCTTTATCGTCGCCCCGCTTGCCGTTCTGCTCCCCCGCTTCATGGGCGTGATGGGCGTATTCGCCGCCGAACCCGTGTCCGACCTCGTCGGCTCCTCCGCGTGCTTCATCACGTTCATGCTCACGCAGTGGAGGCGGCTGGAAAAGGGGACGCAAGGCAGCCGTTAGCCGGCGGACGGCGCGGGCAAATCATTGCGGATTAAACCGTACGCTTACAAAATCGGTATCATCCCGCAAGGGGGCATGGCGGAGCTATGCCGGCTGATAGAAAGCGAGTTGCGGTTTATATGAAGCCGACTGCCCGACAATCAAGACCTCACCCGCCCGCTGCGGCGGGCACCCTCCCCAGAGGGGCAATGTCATCAACCCAAGCAAGTTAACCCCTCTGTCACGGAGCTTCGCACGG
>JAUNBY010000234.1 GCA_030526935.1 Clostridia bacterium | reverse complement strand
GCGACAATACGCTTATGATTATCTCGTCGTTGAGTTTGACCGACGTGCGCTGCATTCCGTCCAGATACTCCTTATCGACTATAAGTCCCTTTATGTCCATGCCGAATACGGGCGAGGATGAATATTTAACGCGCTGCGGCCTTAAACATATGGCGGCGGGATCTCCTGGCGATGGGTTGAAGCGGCCCGATTCCATAGCGGGTATTTTGATTCCCGCGACGTCGAGAAGCAGTTCTTTATCGCCGCACAACTCGCTAACCGTTCCGCGAAGGAGGTTGCTCCTGCCTATGAAGCCCGCGACAAAGAGGTTTTCGGGTCTCTCGTATACGTCGTCCGGGCTTCCCATCTGCATGATCTTCCCCTTTTGCATAACGACCACGCGCGTGGACATATTAAGGGCTTCCTCCTGATCGTGGGTGACGTAGACGAATGTCTTTCCGAGGCTTTTTTGCAGGTTTTTAAGCTCTGTCTGCATACGCCTGCGCAATTGCATGTCCAAAGCGCCCAGTGGTTCGTCCATGAGCAGTATCCTCGGCTGCGGAACGAGCGCGCGGGCTATGGCTACGCGCTGGCGCTGCCCTCCCGACAATTGCGTGGGCATGCGCTTTTCAAATCCAGAAAGGCTCACAAGTTCCAAAGCCTCCGCCACGCGCCTTTTTATTTCATCGCGGGGCGTATGCCTTACTTTTAACCCGTAGGCGACGTTTTGAAACACGTTCATATGCGGGAAAAGCGCGTAACTCTGAAACACGGTGTTCACGTCGCGCTTTTCGGGCGGAAGGTCGGTTATGTCCCGGCCGTTCAGAAACACCTTTCCCACGCTCGGCCTTTGCATACCCGCGATTATTCGAAGCGTCGTAGTTTTTCCGCAACCGGACGGCCCCAACAGCGTCAAAAACTCCCCTTCGCCCACATCAAGATCCATATCTTTCAAAACCTTGCCCTCGCCGAAATCCATATTGACTCCCTCGAGGCGCAATAGCGGAAACTCACTCAAAATCGTTCACCTCCAACGCGCTGCTATAATTCATCGCGATCGCACCAGTTTCTCCAAAGTCCGCCGAGCATACCCCCGGGTTCGCGCTGTTCGGGCATTTCACCCCACCTTGCCATGCTGTGCGCTTTACCGTCGGCGATCACTATATGGTCGATGAGAACTATTTCGTTATCATACGCCGCGTGCGACAAAATCGACGTGCATTGATAGTCGCCGTATGAAATGCGAGCCGTTCCTCCGGGGTGGTTATGGCTTAACACTATGGCGGCGGCTTCCATTTGCAGCGCGCGTTCCAATATCCTTCTCACATGAAAATTAGTTTCGTCAACCGTTCCTTCCTGCACAATCTCGGTGTTGATGATCTCACCTTGCAGGCCAAGCGACAAAAGATACATTATCTCGTTTCGCTCGCCCAGGTAGAGCATTTTAAAATACTCTCCAGCCGCGCGATAATCGGATATCCTTGCGACTCTTCTCGCTTTTTCCCGATAAATATACCTTGCTATCCGAGACAGCATTCCCGCCAGATCGGCCGAGAAGTCGCTTATTTCAGCCAAATCCCGCAGATCCTCAATATTGGCTTCGATTATAGCGTTATAAGAACCGTACAAGCGAAAAAGCCCGGACACCTCAGCGTCTGCGTCCACGCCATTCCCCTGTACGGCGATAATATCTCTAAGTAACCGCGCTCCCGTCATATCATACCCCGCCCGGCTTCATAACAGGCGCGCAAAGCGCGCGCCTTATGGCTTCATCGTCAACTGACTCGGGACAGATTTCCTGAACCCGGTTTTTGACTATCCTTATGGCCAGAGCGTTGACCGGAGGCGTTTTTGACGAAAACAATTCCTTACAAACCTCGCGTATAGCGGTGTCGGCATCGCGAGCGAGGCGGTTTTTTCTCAGAGCCGCCCGACTAGGTTTTTCGCTCCGCTCCGCCCTCGACATCGCCGCGCGGCGGCGAAGAGTTTCTCTCGCGCGGGCGTCAAATACGCGGCTTTTGTCGGAAGCATTCCTTATTGTTTCGCAGTTCTCAAGCGTCCCTCTGGCTATGGCAAGCAGTTCCTCTTCGAGCCTGCGCACTTCTTTGCGCCGGAAAATCTTCTCCCTCTCGATGATTATAAGCGCCTGTTTAGCTCTCACCCAGGCGTCAGGAACGTTTCTCGCGGCGGTAAAGGCGCATTGGGCGAACTTGGAAAGCCTGTAATCAAGGCTCATTCGCAAAATAGTCCCTCTGAAATCCTCTTTGGTCCACATGCAATTTTCGACGTTTGCAAGCATCTGCGAAGCCGACGAAACCACCTCGGGCAGTATATTTCCATAAAGCTCTGTAAGCTGCCCGGGTTGCAACGTCCCGCCCTCGAAGCAGAGAACGACGCCCAGGATTATTTCCTCGTCGCTTAGCGCGCCCTTTTTATTCATCCTCTACTATGGCGACACATTCGATTTCGACCAGTCCGCCCATGGGAAGCGCCGCGACCTGTACGCAACTTCTCGCGGGATAGCCGTCTTTAAAAAACTCGGCGTATATCTCGTTTACCGACTTGAAGTCGGCCATGTCAACGAGGAAAACCGTGGTTTTCAAAACCTTGTCATATCCGGAACCAGCCGCCTCGAGTATATTACCCAAATTGACCAGCGCGCAGCGAGCCTGCGCCTCAACGCCATCAGCGAGCTTACCCGTCGCCATATCGATTCCCAACTGACCCGAGGTAAACAGCATTTCGTCCGCGCGATTAGCCTGAACGTACGGCCCTATAGCCTTTGGCGCCTTGTCGGTATGAATCATTCGCTTTTCCATAATACCCTCCGTTTTTTGTAATATCTCTACATTTGATCGATCATCGGCAAATCCCGTTTGAGGTAAATGCCGCGTCCGGCATTCGCAACTTCGCCATTTTCCACAATAACCTCGCCCCTGAGCAGTACCGTTTCGGCTCGACCGCCCATATCCATTCCCTCGAAGGGCGAATAGTCGCACTTCATGTGCTGATTGGCGCAATTCGCCTTTATATCGGCGTTTTTCCAGATCACTATATCCGCGTCGCTCCCCTCGAGCAAGGCGCCCTTTCGCGGATACAAGCCGTAAAGCTTGGCGGGTCTTTCGCTCAGCAGCGCGCACATGGTCTCGGCCTTCATCAATCCCGCCTTAACAAACTGACCGTAAATAAGCCCCGGCCTGAACTCCACTCCCGGTAATCCGTTGGGTATATCCGAAAAATCGTTAACGCCTGTCATCTTCTGCCATTTGTAGTTATAGCTGCAATGGTCGGTGGCGATTGTGTCTATCTCCCCCGCGACGGCCGCGCCGGCGATCTCCCCAACGTCGTATTTTGACCGCAGAGGCGGCGAACAGACGTATTTAGCGGACTCAAAGCCTTCAAGCGAATACAGCCCCTCATCCAAAAGCATATATTGCGGACAGGTCTCCACGAAGACCTTTTGTCCCCTCGCGCGAGCCTTGCGCACCTCTCCAAGTCCAAGGGCGCTCGACAAATGCACGATGTTTACCGGCCAATCTATTATATCGGATATGTACAAAAGCCGGGACAGAGCCTCCGCTTCGACCTGCGCCGGCCGCGAAGCTGGATGCGCCGAAGGCGACAGATTGCCCTTGAGCTTTTGCTGCGAGACGAGGTAATTAACCAGATCGCCGTTTTCGCAATGTACGCACGCCAGCGTTTTAAGCAGCTTCATATGGCTCATAACGTCGATTATATCCTCGTCGTCTAGTCTGAGCGCGTCGTAAGCCATATAAAGTTTAAAGCTCGTGACTCCAGAGGATACCATGTTCAAAAGCTGCGTGGCGATGGCGTAATTCCAGTCGGTTATGGCCATGTGAAACCCGTAGTCGCAGCTGCAAACGCCGTCGGCCTTTTGATGCCACGCCCGAAGAGCCTGCGTAAGCGTTTCGCCGTTATTCTGCGTGGCGTAATCGATTATCGTAGTGGTTCCGCCTATGATGGCGGCTTTGGTTCCGCTTGCGAAGTCGTCGGCTGTGGTCATCACGCCATTATTCATGTCGAAATGCGTATGCGCGTCGATAAATCCGGGGAAAACCAACGCACCAGAGGCGTCGATCACGCGGTCGCCGGGCGAATGATCTATATTTGGCTCAACCGATTTGATCTTGCTTCCCTCCACTGCTATATCGCTTGCATAAACCGCCAACGGCGTAACAATATGTCCGCCTTTTATAATTATCATCCGAACACCTCCAACGAATGGTAATCCCTTCCACTCTTATTATAACAAATACAACGCTTCGCGTCAAGGGCGACTTGAATCGCTGATTGCAGCCAGCAGCTTCATCACTTCGGAACTACGAAAGGCAGGGCTTTTTTTTCAACGCCCACTTCGAGGCGGCGAATAGTGACCACCTCTCCGTCGAGAACGACAGGAAAGTCCGCTTCGGTTTCTATGAGTATTTCCCTTGCGCGGGTATACAAAATTATATCTCTGAAATCAGGATCGTCCAAATGGCGCCCTTCCCTATATAAAGGCATCAGCTTCATAAACTTCCTACGCGACACCGGCTTTACGAGGCATACCTCCACAAGGCCGTCGTCGTTTTGGGATCGCGGGGCGCATTTATAGGAACCTCCGACGTGCGTCCCGTTAGCGATGGTGCAAAGGAGTATATCGCCGTCATAGAACACTTCCCCGTCGACGGTTAGCATGACGCGACTTCTCATCGAATTGACGAGGGCGAGAGCCACGGCGACGGGATAAGCGAAGCGCGATGTTATATAGGGCTTTACCTTCAACTTCGGAACCATCCTGGCGACGGCGGAGTCGAAGCCGAAATGACAGGCGTTTATGGCATATTTATCTCCGGTTCTGATGAGATCTACATTTACCGTCTTTGCCTCTTCGTTGAAAAGCCGCGAAAGGTCGGTAAACCTGTCCGCGCCCCCATAATACTTTACGAAGTCATTGCCGCTTCCGCACGGATAGCATCCCACTCTGGCGAAATCGTATCCGTAAGCGCCGTTTACGACATCGTGAAGCGTACCGTCCCCTCCGCACGCCACGAAACAGACCTCTTCTTTTCGAATGGAGCACCAGGCTTTGACAATCTTCGTCGGATCGTCGGGATTCCAGCTTACGATCAACTCGGTATCGACCTCGGGAAATGCCCTGAGCTTGTTTTCTATGATAGCCGTGCTGTCGCGACCGCCCGCGGTGGGATTGACCACAAATACGTATTTCATCCAAACGCCTCCGGCTTTAGTATATATTCGATTATAACATATAC
>JAUNBY010000233.1 GCA_030526935.1 Clostridia bacterium | reverse complement strand
TATAGAGCTGATGAGGGTTCCGTTTCCGCTCGCCGGCGGAGCGATTAACTGCAATGTGGTCATAAAAGTTGATATAGACGTAGACGGGGAAATCAAATTCAAAAGCGAGGTTGAAACAGTAAATGGCTTCGTGTATAAAGACGGCGCATTAAAACCAACAAGGAGAAATAACGTACTAAAAAGAGAAGTAAGCGCAGCAATAGAGGGTTCTGTCATTATCAAGTTAGCAATTACCATCTCCGTTCCAATACTCGGAGACATTGCGGAACTGGCTATAGGGGCGGGGCTTGAACTGTCATATACGAAAGGATATAAATTTGAGAGTTTAACAGTCGCCTGCAGCGATATAACGCTTGAATTCGTAATTAAGATAACGTATAAAATAGGCTGGCTCGGCAACGAGAAGGCGGGGTTTTATCTAGGGGGAACCCTGGAAGAAAAAAGCTGGGAAATCTGTAATTTTCATTTTGAAAACTCAAAATTTGTGGAAAAATGCACGATGAACTATAAGGCGCTGACATTCAATACTGGTACGAGCCAAAAAATTGACACGCAATACGTCGAGCTTGGATATACCGCCAAAAAGCCAGCCGATCCGACTCGCGCCGGATATACCTTTGAGGGATGGTTTGCCGACAAGGCATGTACGCGGGCGTGGAACTTTGACAACGATACCGTGCAAGGCGATATGACGCTTTACGCTGGATGGATGAAGAGCGGAAGCGATGCGCCGACCGTAGCGCCGGGGACGGAACAGCCGGGACATGGCACGGGCGGAGGGGATTATGACGAGAATATAGAGTTCTTGGAGTATAGTGTATATAGTGATTATGTTAGTGATTATGTCGCTATAACCGGCTATATGAATGATCCTGTCAACCTTAGAATACCTAAGACCATTGAGGGGATTCCTGTTACGACAATAGAATATGATGCGTTTTCTGACTGCTACAGCCTGACGAGCGTGACCATCCCGAACAGCGTGACGAGTATAGGCACTGATGCGTTTCAGGAATGTAGCAACCTGACAAGCGTAACCATTCCGAACAGCATAACGAGTATAGGCACTGATGCGTTTGCTTATTGCAGCAGCCTTACGAGCGTGACCATCCCAAACAGCGTAACTAGCATAGGCTCTTTAACGTTTGAAAACTGTAGCAGCCTTACGAGCATAACCATCCCGAACGGCGTGACTAGAATAGAAGATTTTGCATTTGAGGAGTGCAGCAGCCTGACGAGCGTGACCATTCCGAACAGCGTGACAAGCATAGGCCCTTTAGCGTTTAGTTACTGCAGCGGCCTTACGAGCGTAACCATTCCGAACAGCGTGACTAGCATAGGCCGTTCTTCGTTTTCTGACTGCAGCAGACTGACGAGCGTAACCATTCCGAACAGCGTGACGAGCATAGGCTCGTATGCGTTTGAGAACTGTAGCAGCCTGACAAGCATAACCATCCCGAGCAGCGTGACAACCATAAATAACACTGCTTTCGGTTCCTGCTCCAATCTGAAAACCGTCTATTGCACAAAAGGCAGCACAGCCGACAATGCTTCCTTATATAAATCCAACCCGACCCTCATATACACCGACCCCCAATCCCGCCAGATAGCATGGCAAAGCCCCGTCGGGGGATATACGTCTTTCGCCCTTCCCGGCGAGTTACTCGAACGTCCCAATCTCCCAACGCGCGAAGGTTATACGTTCAAAGGTTGGTACAAAGACGCTGAGTTTACCACTCCCTGGAACTTTGCTAACGACAGAATGCCTGATGAAGACCTAACGCTCTACGCCCTGTGGGAGGCCAGCGCCGGGTACGGCTTTGCGGTATCCGGCGGGTATATCACATACTACAACGGCTTCCTTTCCGACGTAATAATCCCCGATACCATACGCGGCCAGGCCGTCATCGGCGTCGCCCCGGGCGCTTTCGACTACGGCGTTATGAGCGTTAGCATACCCGCGGGCGTTTCCGACATACAACCTGGCGCTTTCTCGGACGCCATATCTCTCAGTGAAATAACGGTTGACGCCGGCAATCCGTACTATAAAGCCGTGGACGGGGTTCTCTACACTAAGGACGGAAGCGCTCTCATATGCTATCCGCCTCAAAAGGCGGGAACGGCTTTCTCCGTTCCCGACGGCGTGGCGACGATATCTCAGGGGGCGTTCAGGGGATCGGGACTGGGGACGGTGACGCTTCCCCACTCGCTCAACGCCATAGAAGCCGACGCCTTCCGCGACTGCGCGTACCTTGAATCGCTAACCATACCCAACGGCGCGACGTCCATTGGAAGCGGCGCGTTTAGCAATACCGCCGACCGCTTCGAGCTTTTTGGCTCCACAGGCGACAACGCCGTGGCTCAATACGCCGACAAGAATTATATCGACTACAATATATATGACCTTACATTCTACGACGGAGAAGATATTATACTTCCCACGCGCGCGAAAGCGGGACTGGCCATATCTGACCCGCTGGCGGACGGGAGCGGCTATACCTATTCGGGCTGGCAAACCTCCGGAGGCGCCATGTGGAACTTCGATTCAGACGTTATGCCCGCAGGAGAGCTTGACCTGTACGCGGTTGACCTGGTACGCAACGTATATACCGTCACATTCGACGCGCAGGGCGGCACGAGCGTGGGCAGCACAGACGTACAATCTGGCGCGGCCATACCCCAGCCGTCACCCGTCCGGCACAATTATACTTTGACCGGCTGGATTCTGTCAGGCGGCACGACGTGGAATTTTGAAACCGACGTAATGCCCGATGAAGACATTACGCTTTACGCCGTATGGCAAAAGACCGACGAGAGCATAGAAGACATTCCCTTTACGTACAGGGAGGAAAACGGCGAAATAATCATAACGGGCTTCCTTGGAGGAACGTGGGCGGCAGAGATACCCTCGACAATAGCGGGGCTTCCCGTGACACAAATCGACGACTACGCGTTCTACGGCGACGGGATTCTGGACGAATTGACCATCCCCGATAGCGTTACGACTATCGGCGATTACGCTTTCTCCGAATCCATAATCTCCAATGTCGATATGGGAAGCGGCGTGACGCTGATGGGCGAGATGGCGTTCGCCGATTGCAAGAGTCTGAACGGCATAACGCTTTCCGGCGGCATAACCGATATACCGCAGGGCGCGTTTTACGGCTGCACCGCGCTCATGGAAATCGCGATACCCGAGGGCGTTGTGACTCTGGGCGACAGCGCTCTGTCCGGCTGCTCATATCTGGATAGCCTTGAAATCCCCTCGACGCTTCTCGCAATAGGCGCAAACGCGCTCAGCGGATGCGAAAGACTGGAATCGCTGAACCTTAAAAACGTAGTGTCCATAGGCGAAAGGGCCTTCAAAGGCTGTGAATCCGTTTCCTCCGTCAGCGTAAACGCCGGCAATTCAAACTTTGCGGTTGAGAACAACGTACTTATGAACGCGACTGAGACGACGGTAATCTACTATCCGTCGGGTCTTTCGTCGGACAGCTATACTCTTAATAAAATCGCCGCGCCCGATGCTTTTATGGATAGCTCCATAAAAACCCTGACGCTGGCCGAGGGCGCGGAATTAGGCGAAGGCTCTTTCCGCGAGTGTATGTCGCTTGAGAATATCATATTTACGAACAGCGGCATAACAATCATACCCGAAGACGCGTTCGCCAATTGCCCGTCACTCGAAAGCGTGGATTTGCCCGACGGCCTCATAACGATTGGGGAGGGCGCATTCTCCAACTGTCGCAACCTTAACGGCGTCCATATCCCGGCGAGCGTAACGTCGATAGGCGACGGGGCGGTTCCCGCGACGAATGATCTGGTGATATATGGAACGAGGGGGTCCGCCGCCGAAAACTACGCCGTTGGGAACGGCATTCGGTTCGTCGTCAGCGGCGGAGTGCCCGTAGAGTCCATAGCGCTTAGCGCCGAAGAATGCGCGGTGGAGCCTGAAAAGACGGTTCAACTCGTCGCGACGCTCACGCCGTCCAATACCGGCGAAGTCGATATTAAATGGACGAGCAGCCGCGAAAATGTCGCGACGGTCGATGAAAACGGCCTGGTGACGGGCATTCAGTACGGAACCGCGACGATAACGGCGACCGCCGCGAACGGAAGCGAAGCCACATGCCTCGTAACGGTGAAAGACGCCGATATCCTCGTAACCGGCATTGAACTGAATTTCAGTACGCTGGAACTTGCGCAGCAATACGCGGGACTGATAACTGCCCGAATAACTCCCGACAACGCGACCAACCGCAATATCATATGGACGAGTAGCGACGAGACGGTCGTTATAGCGGATGAACGCGGAAGGCTCGCGGCTTTGAAAGACGGAACCGCCGTAATAACCGCGACCGCCGCCGACGGCAGCGGCGTAAGCGCAAACTGCACGGTCAAGGTCACGGGCGGATATATTGTGGGAGATGTGACCGGAGATAAACAGGTTAATACGAAAGACGTAGTTATGATACTGAACTGGCTAGCCACCGCCGCCAGGCTGGGAAACCTCAGCCGCGTTTGCGCGGACTACAACCAGGATGGCAAGATAGACGAAGCCGACGCGCAATTAATCCTTAACCGGCTGGCGGGACTCGCCGCGTAGCCATGCGCACGGATTGCCGGAAGGCCGCCGGCGTGAATGTACGCGTTGTGGGGAGCGTCGCGCTCCCCACAACATATGCCAGGCGGCTTATTGATGATACCGCAATGACGCCTTTTTCCCAAAATGATCGCTCAACACGCTGTCGAGCGCCGCGAGAGAACTCGTGTGGCTTCTAGCCAATGGCACTTTTCGCTTTTTCGCCGTGTCGCAGGCGATCTTTACCATGGTGTGCGATACCGTGCTCGTAAATAATACGCATAATTCCGGACAGCCGAAGCAATGTTGCAGATCTTTGTGCCTTTTGAGAAATAGCTTGGCGCGACATCCATAGGCGGCGCAAAGCGAACAGTATTCGCTCACCATGCACTCGTTTCCACCGATAATAACGACGCTCATCGATTGCCTCCTTTGTAGTTAATGTAGTTAATGTACTCTAACTTGCTATTATAATATAACGCCGGTTTTTTTCACGGCGTTAAGTGCCTCTAACTACATCTATGATATCAAACCAACGCCCCGATGTCAATCCCGGATTTTGTAAAATCTGTGCGATTAATCGCTGATTGGTTACTATTCACCCTTGTTTCGTCGGCTGGGTAATTCAATTCGGAATTGAGGCGGGGATAGGTGTCACGTCGCAGATAAAGCTGGACTTGTCCGTAAAGCTGCTTTAAGCT
>JAUNBY010000232.1 GCA_030526935.1 Clostridia bacterium | reverse complement strand
AAACCCGCTGATTACGGGCTGGCGGGCGCGCAATGCGCGCCCCTACGGGTTCGTTGTCGCGTGACCCGCGAATACGCGCAACCCGCGCAACATAAGCAAGGCTGGCGTAGGGGCGCGCATTGCGCGCCCGCCCGTATGCCTACCGCGCGGCTTGCGGCCGACAGCGGGCGGCGCATGGGGAACGGCCAAACCAACGCTCGGCCGCAAACCCGCTGAGTACAGGCCGGCGGGCGCGCAATGCGCGCCCCTACAGGGTTCGTTAAGGCGTATCCCGTAAAATTACGCAGCTCACGCCATATACATACGGCTGGCGCTCCCCTAAACCCAAGAATCGCAACACAAATACACACGCCAAGGGGCTTTGTCACTTGGAACCCCACCGCTTTGTTCAGGGGAGGGATTTGAAGCAAAGTCGCGTTTTTACGCGGGATAGTAACGCGGCATTATTTGCCGCGCGATAAGTCTTGACAAAGTTTTTTTAGCGGTATATAATAAAATCAATCCAATGTGACGGATTGAAACCGATTTCCCTTTATAACATTGCTGATTTTTTAACGTGTATAGAGGGCGCGATTAATCATATATGGCGGCGAAGACCACCGGGGCGCTTGCCCGGAAGGACGGATGATGGGCGGATATTTAATAGGCGTTGACATAGGAACCACGGGAACCAAGAGCATGTTGTTTTCTCCGGACGGCGAGGCGCTGTGTCACGCTTACGCCTCCTACCCGCTTTACACTCCCGAAAACTCCGTCTGCGAGCAGGACGCCCGCGACTGGTGGCGGGCAACGGTCGAAACGGTGAGAAAAGTCGTGTCCGACGCGGGTTGCGCGGATGATGTGGCGGGTATATCGCTCTCGCTTCAGGGCGGAACGCTCGTGCCGGTTGACGAAAAGTTCGAACCGCTGCGCCCGGCCATTGTCTGGAGCGACAGCCGCTGTTCCAGCCAGGCCGCCCGTTTCAGGGAGCGGTTCGGCGACAGGTATATGTACGAAAAGTCGGGCTGGAATCTCTCTGGCGGGTTAAACGCCATGCAGATAGCGTGGATACGCGAAAACGAGCCGGACGTGTTTAAACGGACGCGCATGTTCCTCTCCGTGCCGGATTACATATCGGCAAGGCTCACGGGCAGGGCGGTCGTCGATATCTCCGACGTGGGCATAAACCAGCTCGCCGATATACGCACGGGACGTTACGATAAAAATATACTCGATTTCGCGGGCATAGAGGAAAGCCAGCTGGCCGAAATCGCCCCTTCCTGCCAGCCCATAGGGGAATTGACCCGCGAAGCCATGTCAGAACTCGGTCTCAGGGGGAAGGTCGTCTTATCCGCCGGGGCGCACGACCAGTACGCGGCGCTTTTGGGCGCGGGCGTGACCGGCGCGGGCGACGTGCTCATAGGCACGGGCACGGCGTGGGTCGTGACCGCCCTCACCGAAAGGCCGGATTTCAACACGGGCTTCGCCCAGTCCGTAAGCGCGACGAAGGGCAGGTGGGGTTCCCTCGTTTCCCTTTCGACGGGCGGCGTGTGCCTCGACTGGATGCTTTCAAACGTCGCCGGGGGCGAAGGCTCTGAAAAAATCTCTTACGCGGCGCTTAACGAAAAGCTTAATAACGAAAGACTTCAGGGGCGCGACGGGGGGCTTATGTTCTTCCCGTATTTCTCGGGGGCCTCTTATCCCGTGAAAGACGCGAACAGCAAGGCTTCGTTCATAGGGCTCGACCTGTCCCACGACCGCTACGATATGGCGCTGGCCATAATGCGCGGCGTGGCCAGCCATACCGCGTGGACGCTCGAGGGCTTTCAGGGCGAATACGGCCGGGGAAAGGTCAAGATGTCCGGAGGCGCGACCAAAAGCCCCGTATGGACGCAGATCGTCGCCGATACCGTCAACCGCCCCGTTTCCATACCCGCGACGCCCGACCTCACATGCGTAGGCGCCGCGATAATGGCGGGAGTGGGCGCGGGAATATTCGCTTCGACGGGCGAGGGGTACGAGGCCGTCGCGGTAAGCGAGAGGACAATCGAGCCGGACGCGAAAAAAGCCTCAATGTACTCGGAGGCGCTCGAAGTATATAAGGCAAGGGCAAAGGCGCTCAAGGATGTTTATAACTGTCAGGCTATGTTGCGCGGCGACGCCGCGAGAACATAAAATTAAAGGAGGATATGACCCATGAAGAAAATCTCCGCACTGTTGCTTGTGGCTGTCATGGCTTTGTCCATGCTGCCCGTTTCGGCCGAACACGCGCCCGTCACATTGCAGGTGAGCATAGTCGAAACCGACTGGCTCGACGCCTGGGAAGACGGCATGAAGCCCGCCTTTGAGGCGGAATATCCCTGGATAACGCTCGAAGCGGTATCCCTTGGCGAGGAAAAGCGCGACTATCACTCGACACACGCCGCCGCCAACGACCTGCCGCCCGTCATGCAGACCGACGTCGGGGGACTTTATTACGAACTCGTGGACGCGGGCATGATTTTGGATCTCACGGGCTACGAGGCCGCCGCCGCCATACCCCAGTCCTACAAGGACGCCTACACCTATAACGGCGTTCTCTACGGCCTTACTCAGGGCGCGGCGTTTGACGCCCTGTTCATCAACATGGCCATACTCAACGAGGTCGGCTGGGAAGCCGCCCCCGCTAACTGGGACGAGTTCATACAGTGCTGCGAAGACGTCAAGGCCGCGGGCTACGACGCCGTGACCGTCGCGGGCGCCAAGAACACGACCATGTGGATGCCCTTTGAATCGATAATGCTCAACGTCATAGGCGACGAACTGGGCATAGGCGGATATGAGGAGCAGATCAGAAATGGAACCCTCGACATAGTGGCTTATCCCGAGATAGCCGCGCGCCTGGAGCAGCTCGCTCCCTACATGATGGTCGGCTCCTCCGGATATTCCGAGGACGACGTTACCGCCATAATGACCGACGGCATGTGCGCCATGGCCATAGCCGGCAACTGGACCGCCGCCAATATCTGCGCGGGCATAGAGTCCGCGACGGGCGATGCCGCCAACGCCCTCATGATAGTGCCTCCGTTCAACTCCCCCGATAGCCCCGTGTGGCTGGCCGCGACCCCCGAAAGCGCCTTCGGCGTCTCGAAGGTAGACGACCCCGCGCTTGAAGAGGCCCGCGACCTGTTCTTCGAGTGGGTATTCCGTCCCGAAAACTTCAAGTGGATACAAAACGCCCGCGGAACGCTCCCGGTACTGACCACCATGACCTCCGAGCAGACCGTGCTTCCCGAAGCGGTTCTGGCGTTCAGCTCCGCCACGCAAAACGCCATAACCTTCGCCATGAGCTTCAATAACGTCACCTCCACCGTAAACTCCGACGTGCAGATAGCGCTTAGCGACCTTTTCACCGGCAACGCCACGGGCGCGGACGTCGTAGCGAGAATACAGGCCCTGTATTCCAACGACCCGCTCAACGGCTAATCTGTCTTTAGCGAAGCGGGGCGAAAGCCGCCCCGCTTCGTCAATCAAATTTTAAAACGCAAAGGCGTACCCTCAAAATACGAGGTATAAATTCATGAATAAAACCATCCGGCATAAGCGCCATATACGCGAGAATACCACGCACTTCGAGCGAAAGCGAACCATAACCGGCGCGGCGTTCCTGCTTCCGTCGGCGATACTCATAGCCCTTTTCGTCATATGGCCCCTTTTCTCGGTTATACAGCTCAGCTTTTTTGAATGGAATGGCATTTCTCCTACGAAGACATTCGTAGGCTTTAATAATTTTAGAACGCTTACCGACCTGCCGGGCTTCTGGGAGATGGCGGGGGGAACGGTTGTGTACGCCGTGGGCGTCACCGCGTTTACGATCATAATCGCGTTTCTCGTGGCGCTGTCCCTCGATAAGCGCGGCAAGGGACGCATAAACCGCGGACTTATGCGCGTCATGTGGTTTTTGCCCTGCCTGTTGTCAATGGCGGTGGTCGGCATATTGTGGCGCATAATGTATAATTACAACAACGGCGTTATAAACAGCGTCCTCAAATCGATAGGGCTTATGCCCGTGAACTGGCTTGAAACCTACGGCGTCACCCGCTGGGCGATAATCGTCGCCAGCGTCTGGGCGCTTACGGGCATGTGCGTCGTCATATTCCTGGCGGGGCTTCAGTCGATACCCACCGAGCTTCACGAGGCCGCCTCCATAGACGGCGCGAGCTACGGGCAATGGCTTTGGCACATAACGCTTCCGATGATGGCCCCGTCGATAACCATAAACGTGCTCACGACGACAATAACCGCGTTTAAGATGTACGAATTGCCGCTCATCGTCTCAAACGGCCTTCCGGGATACCACACGCGGCTTCTCACGCAGAAGATATACGATTTGGGATTTGAGTCGCAGGATTTCGGAAGGGGAAGCGCGCTGTCAGTTGTTCTGATACTGGTGATAACCCTCATATCTCTCGTGCAGCTTTTCTATCTTCGCAAAAGGGAGGATATATACTGATGAAAAAAAGAAAGTTTTTCAGTACGATCCTCGAGGAACTGATACTGCTCGTCGTGACCATAATAGTACTCGTACCCGTCTATTACTTCATAGTGGGCGCTTTTAAGGCGAGAATCGATATAGTGAAATTCCCGCTTCAAATCAACCTCGAAATGATTGGAAAGGTCGGCTTTGGCAACTTCACCTACGCCTTCGATAAAATGAAGATGCTCACCGCGCTTTCCAATACCGGAACGATAACGCTCTGCTCGCTGGCTATGATCGTAATCAGCGGCTCTCTCGCGGGCTTCGCCATAGCGCGCGTTGACCGCAGGGCGTTTAAAATCTATTATACGGTGCTCATCGCCCTCATGGTCGTGCCTTTCATAGGTTGTCTTATACCGCTCGTCGTTCAGTCTACGCAGCTTGGAACCTATAATTCCATAATCGGCTGCATACTCATTCAGGCCGCCTGGAACCTCCCCTTCGCCGTGTTCCTGTTTACCGGGTTCATGAGGGGACTTCCCAAGGAACTGGAAGAAGCCGCCTATATAGACGGATGCTCCATGATGGGAACATACTTTAAAATATTCCTGCCGCTGCTCGCTCCCGTCACGGCGACCTGCTGCATACGCTCGGGCGTGAGTATCTGGAACGACTACCTTGTCAGCAATTCGCTTTTGAACGGTGCGAGGACGCCCACGCTGATGGTCGGCGTCAATATGTTCTTCGGCGCGAGAAAGACGGAATACGGCTACGCCTTCGCCGGGATAATACTGGCGTCGCTGCCGATTATTATTCTGTTTTTGTTCCTGCAAAAGTACTTCATAAAGGGACTCGC
>JAUNBY010000231.1 GCA_030526935.1 Clostridia bacterium | reverse complement strand
CAGGGCTATCCCTCAATGAAGTGCGTGGGATGCAGTGACGCGAGGACGAAGGACGTTGACCTGCGCAAGCCGTGTTGGTGAAAAGGGAGTTGTTTGTCGCAGGGACGGCGAAAATTGCTCCGCTAAACGAATAACCTTGTACAACAACGACTTCGCAGAGGGCGGCTGAGGTATGCGCGCCGGAACAATCGCGCGGCGTGGTTTATCAAACGGGCTGGCTTAATATATACGAGGAGGCACACAATGCAACGTATTTTCGCTCACAGAGGCGCGTCGGGTTACGCGCCGGAGAACACGCTCGAGGCATTCGAGCTTGCGGTCAATCAGTTATCCGACGGCATAGAGCTTGACGTACACCTGTCCAAGGACGGCGAACTCGTCGTCGCGCATGACGAGGCCATAGACCGCGTATCCGACGGGGCGGGCTTTATATGTGATATGACCGTGAAGCAGCTAAAAAGCTACCGCTTCAACCGCACACATCCCGAGTATGAATCCGCGACGATTCCCCTTCTGAGCGAGGTTTTCGAGCTTATAAAGCCAAGTCCGCTCATGATTAACGTCGAGCTTAAAAACAGCTACATCGACTACGATAATCTCGAAATTCGCGTCATTGAACTGGCCGCCCGGATGGGTATGTCCGAGCGGATACTGTATTCGTCGTTCAATCATCATAGCCTGCTTCGAATCAAGCGCATCGACCCGTCGATATATTGCGGCATGCTCTACGAATGCACTATGATCGAGCCGTGGAAATACGCCCGCGCGCACGGCATGAACGCCATACACCCGCACTTCAGCGAGCTTCTGATAAAACACGAGGCCGCGCGCAGCCACGAACTGGGCATAGATGTAAATACCTGGACTTGCAATACTCCCGAACAGATACAAAGAGCCGCGAGTTCAAACGTCGATATAATAATAACCAATTACCCCGACGTCGCGCTTAGGCAAACGGGGCGCGGATGACGCGCGCGAGGCGGGCGACGATGGTCGCCCGCCTCGAGATTATTATTTGCAAATATATACCGCCGCCTGTGAGATCTGGCGGTTGGCGGCCAAAATGTAGTCGGTTCCGTTCGCGTTCAACGCCGCCGCGTTGCTGGGGCCGCAGCCCTCGTCTATCCGCTGGGCGACGAAGCCGCCGTCTTGCAGGTAAAGCGCGAACAGATCCGCCGCGAGCTTTCTCGCCCCGCCTATAAAGACGCGCCTGCCCGCGAGCGTCGCGCCTGTGACGGTGTGGTAAAAGTCGTTTTCCACGGGATACGAGTAGACCTCGCGGTATTCTTGGCCGTCCTTTTTGAAAACGACGTAGCGGTTTCCGTGAAAGGGCATTATGGCCGCTATCTCGTCGTCGCCGTCGAGGTCTATGTCTAAGACGGCTATGTCGCTTATCGGCGCGTCGATGAGTTTGTTTATCGTCCAGTCCGAGCCGCTTTGCGGGGGGACGAATTCGAACACGCCCTCGTTGCAGCTTATATACGCCCTGTCCCCCGCCTCGCTTACGCAAAAACCGTGATTTACGTAATAATCGCCGGGAAGCTTTGCCATATCAAGCGTGAATGAAGCGTTCAAGTCGCGGGGGAGCTTCGCGAAGTACACGCTTCCGGGATGAGACCAGTCTTCCTTGTCCTTTTTATAGCCGTGAAGAGACGCGGCGATGATATAGCGCTCCCCGTCCGGCGCGTAGATTACGCCGAAGCGGTGCAGATACTCTATATGGGCGACGGGTTCATGAGTAAATTCGCCGTTTGCGAACCTCACGATTTCGATGGAGCTGTCCTTGCAGTCGACCATCGAGTAAAATCCCCGCGATACGAACAGCCAGCCCTCGCGGCCGCGTATGTCCGAAATGGACATGGTGCCGCCGCCGCCGGACCATATGTCCGTTCGAAGACCGAAGTTCTCTCCGTGGAACGCCTGAAGGGAGCCGTTTCCCTCGCCCGCGTAGAAAAGCCACGGTTTGCCATTTATAACAGTGCCTAGAGTCGCGTAGCACTTATCGATGTCCGCGAGAACCTTTTTTTCAAATTTCATGACGTAACCTCCTGACGGTGTTTATGAAATGCTACAGCATCGAAATAAACGGCAGATCCGGCTCGATGGCGAACGCGTCGTGGAATCCTCTGTCGTACATATACTCCATATCGTCCTTGTTATCAGGCCACGTAAACTTTCCACCGACCTCCCATATAAAGGGCTTGAAGGCGTATTTGAGCCTGTGCCGCCTCATGAGCCACATGACCATTATCTCCCTGGGGTCGGCCTTGAAGTTCGTCCAGATGTCGTGATGTATGGGGATTATGACCTTGGCGTTGAGGCATTCGGCCATCCTGAGCATGTCGATTGCCGTGAGCTTGTCGGTCATGCCGCGCGGGTTCTCGCCAAAGGAGCCAAGAGCCACGTCTATCTCGTGATCGTTTCCGTGCTTGGCGTAGTAGTTGGAATAGTGGGAGTCCCCGCTGTGGTAAAGCGTTCCCCCGGGCGTTTTGAACAGGTAGTTGACCGCCCTGACGTCCATGTCCAGAGGCATCTTCCCCTTTAAAACCTCGTCGGCGGGCGCGGTGACCAATTCCGTCCTGTCAAACGACTCGAGGCAGACGATCTCGGTGTCGTTGACCTTCACGACGTCGCCCGGCTTTACGACATGGCAGCGCTCGCCGGGAACGCCCCAGCTCATCCACTTCTTTACGCAGTTCTCGGGGCCTATGAACTTCGCGTCGGGGCAGTTTTGAACGACGGCCGCCGCGACGTGTACGTCCATGTGGTCGCCGTGGTCGTGCGTCGCCAAAAGCGCGTCGAGATGCTTTATGGCGAACGGGTCTATAACGCAGGGCACGTTTCGCAGGTTGGGCTGAAGCGCCACGCAGCCTATCATCTTCTGGTGCTGATGGCCCTTTTTCATAAGCCCGTCGCCGTGGGACTTCTTTCCGGTGTAGCACCACAGGTCCACGAGAAGGTTTGTGCTATTTTCCGTCTTGAGCCATATGCCCGTGCAGCCCAGCCACCACATGGCGAATGTTCCGGGCTTTACGGCCTCGGCGTCTATTTCCTCGTTGAGCCACGTTCCCCACTCGGGAAATGTTTTGAGTATCCATTCCTCTCTGGTTATCCTGTTTACGTCGGCCATAATATCTACCTCTCTTTTCCGTCGATTTGCCGGTTCAGTTCAATGACTCGCGCGGCGGTGTTCGCGTCGGTTATTATGATGTCGGCCAGTTGTCCCCTCAAAGCCGCGAGTATGGGCGCGGCCTTTCTCTCGCCCGCGGCTATGGCTATGGTCTCGCGGGCGGACTTCATGTCCCGCCAGGGCATGGCTATGCATTTGCGGTTCCACTCGCAGTCGAGAAGCCGCCCCTCGCGGTCGAAATACTGCGCGCACAGGCTTCCGACCGCGCCCAGGCGCCTTAACTCCTCGCGGTGTGCGTCGTTTATATAGCCGTACCAGTCGGGCATGTCGCCGGAGACGTCGAAAATTCCAATCCCGGTAAGCACGAGGTCGCATTTTTTCATAAGCGAAAACACGCTTTCTATCGTAGGGTCACGAAGAAGTATTTCCTTGGCGTAGAGGTCGTCTATGTAAAGCGGGGTGTTGAGAAAATGCCCCTCGGCCTCGTAGACCTTCGAGACGTGGTTTATCTGATATCTCAGATCCCCCGCGACATAGGTGTTTGTAGACGCGCCTATGAGCTGAACGACCTGCGCCCGGCACGGGTGTATCTTCTGAAGCTTGCCCGCCACTCGTGAAATGGTTCCTCCGCCGGTTATGCCTATCACGCACTCGCCCTTTACACGGTCGGACACGTACATCGCCGCGAAATTCGTTATGGCGTCAATGGTCGATTCCTCGCCCCGCGCGTCGTCGAAGCTCGTAAGCACTATGCAGCGCGTTTGCGGAAACTTTTCAAAAAGCACGTTTTCGATGTTCGGCAGCCTGTTGACGAAGCGCTTTACCTTTATATCCACTATTCCGAGTTCCCGCGCCTTCGAGAGCATCCTGGAAACCTTGGAGCGCGAGAAGTAAAGCTTTTCCGCTATCCTCGGCTGCAGAATCCCCAAATCGTAATACATGTGGGCGACCTGGGAGATAGTCGCGTAGTCGCTTATCTGGTCGAGGTCGGCCACGTCGTAATCGCGCTTTTTCAACCCTTCATCCCCTCGTAAACCTTCTCCGTAGCCTTCATATACTCCCGATAGAACCCGTGCGCCTTAAGGTCGGGTTGTATCATCCCGCCCGCGTCGGCGTGAACGGCCAGGCTCGCTTCTTCGTAATCGCCGTAGAGCCACGTCGCCACCGCCGCCGATATAAACGCGCCCGTAGCCGTCGCCTGTATATTGTCGTAGCGGCAAAGAGGTCTGCCGAGCGCGCAGGAAAGTATCCCGACGAACGGGTCGCTTTTGCAAAGTCCTCCGGCTATATATACGCTCTTTGCGCCCTCATCCCCGCCAAGCGCGTCCACGCTCTTGGCTATCTCGCAGGCTATGCCCTCGTAAAGCGAGCGAATCATATCCCGCCTTTTGCTCGACAGGCTGAATCCCCAGAACGCCGCGCGCGCGTCGGGGTTCCAGTCGCGCGTTCCACAGCCCTGAAAGTGCGGCACGCAGTAAAGCCCTCCCGCGCCCGCGGGGGTATGGGATGCCTCGGCGTTTACCGCGTCAAAGTCGATTTTTCCGTCGTTCACGTACTCGGGGAAGTACTCGCGTATCAGCCAGTCGAGGGCGGAGGCGCAGGAGATTATATTGCTCTCGACTATGTACATGCCCGGTATCGCCGCGACGTTGCAGATGACGTTGGGATTATCCAGCGCGGGACTCTCGCGGACTGAAATCACAAAGGAGCCGGTGCCGCAGTTGACCTCCATGTCGTTTGCGTCCAACACGCCCAATCCCAGCGCGCCGCACTGCTGGTCGCCTCCCGCGCTTATGACGGGAACGCCGGACTTCATGCCGGTGATGCGGGCGAAGTTTTCCGTCACATATCCCGTTATGGAGCCTTGCGGCCTCAACTCGCAAAGCTTTTCCATGTCGACTCCGAAAAGGCGGCAAAGCTCCCCGTCCCACTTGAGCGTATTTATGTTCATCAGGTGCGTGCGGCTGCCGTAGGTGTAGTCGGTCGCGAATTCGCCGGTGAGCAGGTATACGAGGTAATCCGGTACTATCAGCGCTTTCGCGGCTTTCGCGTATATGTCGGGGGCGTTTTGCTTAAACCAGGCGATCTTCGTCGCGGTGAACACGGTGTTAATTCGCGCGCCCGAATTGCGAAAGACGTATTCGTCGTGAGGCTTGAGGCTATGTGCTATGTCGCGGTTTCTCGTGTCCTGCCACATGATGAAGTTGCTCAGAGGTTCCCCGTCGGACGATATGAGCATGG
>JAUNBY010000230.1 GCA_030526935.1 Clostridia bacterium | reverse complement strand
GACGCCCCTACGCCAGCCGTGTTTATATAGCGTGAGCTGCGTAATTTCACGGGATCGCGCGAAGCGCCGACGAGTGATGTCAGAAAATATCGCAAGGCGTATATAGTCTCGTAAAAAAGGTTGAACAGCAATCGAGCCGCTTGCCTCGCGGCGGGCGGCGCTGTTATTCCGCGCTGAATCGCAAATTTAATTGCAGTTACCGATTAACGACTTGATTTGGTAAAAAAACGCTGCTATAATGGGCGTAATAAAGGACTAAAGGAGTGATACCCATGGCACTGGTTACTTCTACCGAGATGTTTAAAAAGGCATATGACGGCGGATACGCCATAGGCGCGTTCAACGTAAACAACATGGAGATAATTCAGGGAATTACCGAGGCCGCCATAGAGGAAAAGGCTCCCCTCATTTTGCAGGTCTCCAGCGGCGCGCGCAAGTACGCCAAGCACGTATATCTTATGAAGCTCATAGAGGCCGCCATAATCGACGCCGAGCAGTCCGCGGGTTTCGATCTGCCCATCTGCGTCCACCTCGACCACGGCGACACATTCGAACTTTGCAAGAGCTGCATCGACGGCGGCTTCACCTCCGTCATGATCGACGGCTCCAAGCACTCTTTTGAAGACAATATCGCCCTTACAAAGCAGGTCGTCGCCTACGCCCACGATCACGGCGTCGTCGTCGAAGGCGAGCTTGGCCGCCTCGCGGGCATAGAAGACAAGGTAAACGTATCCGCCGAGGACGCGAGCTACACCCGCCCCGAAGAGGTCGAGGAATTCGTCACCAAGACCGGCGTCGATTCCCTCGCCATCGCCATCGGAACGAGCCACGGCGCTTATAAGTTCAAGCCCGGCCAGAAGCCGCAGCTTCGCTTCGACATTCTCGACGAAGTCGCCAGGCGCCTTCCCGGATTCCCCATCGTGCTTCACGGCGCTTCCTCCGTCGTTCAGGAATACGTCAGGATGATTAACGAAAACGGCGGCAAGATGCCCGACGCCATCGGCATTCCCGAGGATATGCTCAGGCAGGCGGCGCGCGGAGCGGTCTGCAAGATCAACATCGACTCCGACCTGCGCCTGGCCATGACCGGCACCATCCGCCAGTACTTTGCCGAGCATCCCGATCACTTCGACCCCAGGCAGTACCTCAAGCCCGCCCGCGAGAACATCAAGAAGATGGTTCAGCATAAGATAGTTGACGTTCTCGGCTGCAACGGCAAGGCTTAATTACTTAATATTCCCCATGGACGAACGGCGCGATTTACTTCGCGCCGGGCGTTCCACGGGGAAGATTTATAAATCGGAGGCAATATGCTCATAAGATATATGCGCGAAACCGATTGGGACAGGGTTTCGTATATATTCGCGCAAGCCATCGATCAGGGCAATTGCACTATGCACAGGGGCGTCCCCGAATACGCCGTGTGGGACGCGAGCCGCGACGAAAAGGGCAGGCTCGTGGCCGTAATAGACGGCGTGGTCGTCGGCTGGACCGCGCTTACGCGCGTGAGCGCCAGAGCCTGCTACGACGGGGTATTCGAGCTTGCGATATACGTCGATAAGGATTTCAGGCGCCGGGGCGTGGGTCGCGCGCTTCTGGACGCGCTCACGGGCGAGACGGAACGCCTTGGCATTTGGACGCTCGAGGCGCATATATTCGCGACCAATACCGCCAGCATCGCCCTTCACGAAGCCTGCGGTTTTCGAACGGTGGGCTACAGGGAAAAGCTGGGCTACGATAAAAATGGCGTATGGCACGACGTAGTGCTCATGGAGCGCAGAAGCCATATAGTCAGTTGGGAGGGCGGCTGAATGCTCGATAAAGCCCGCGCGCATCTGAAAAAATACGGATTGGACGGAAAAATACGCCTCTTCGACGTCTCGACCGCGACCGTGGCTCTCGCCGCGCAAGCCGTAGGCTGCGATGAAGCCCGCATAGTCAAGACGCTGTCGTTTAAAACCGACGACGGTTGCCTGCTTCTCATGGCCGCGGGCGACGCGAAGGTGGATAACGCGAAGTTTAAAAAATGCTTCGGCATAAAGGCGCGCATGCTCGATCACGACGAGGCTTCCCTTCTGACGGGACACGAAGTGGGCGGCATATGTCCCTTCGGCGTCAATGAAACGGCTAAGGTGTATATGGATAAGTCGATCGAGCGATTTGATATCGTCTATCCGGCGGCGGGAACGCCCAACAGCTGCGTGGAATTGACCGTCGGGCAGCTTGAAACCGCCTCGAACAGCCTGGGCAGGGTGGACGCCTGCAAGGGATGGGAATAACAGCGTCAGTATAAGTATCAGGAGGAGATTCATCGATGAATTACAGTCATATTTTAAAGGCCGACCCCGACATTTACGCCGCGATGGAGCTTGAGCTCAACCGCCAGAGGCAGCATATAGAGCTTATAGCCTCCGAGAACTTCGTAACGGAAGCCGTCATGGAAGCCATGGGTTCTCATCTGACCAATAAATACG
This sequence comes from Clostridia bacterium, assembly GCA_030526935.1. Classification (GTDB taxonomy): domain Bacteria; phylum Bacillota; class Clostridia; order Christensenellales; family Aristaeellaceae; genus JAUNBY01. Next base: position 2,924 of record JAUNBY010000230.1, on the reverse strand, counting down.
CCGAGGGCTATCCCTCCAGGCGCTACTACGGCGGCTGCCAGTATGTCGATATAGTTGAAAACCTCGCCAGAGACCGCGCCTGCGAGCTTTTCGGAGCCGACCACGCGAACGTACAGCCCCACTCCGGCGCTCAGGCCAATATAGCGGTGTATTTCGCGCTGTTGGAGCCGGGCGACGTAATTCTCGGCATGAACCTCTCCCACGGCGGACATCTGACGCACGGAAGCCCCGTAAACCTCTCCGGAAAGTACTTCAAGATCGTCCCCTACGGCGTTCGCGAGTCGGACGAGACCATAGACTACGACGCGCTTGAAAAGCTCGCCGTCGAGAATAAGCCGAAGCTTATCGTCGCCGGAGCGAGCGCCTATCCGCGCAGGATCGACTTTAAGCGCTTCCGCGAGATCGCCGATAAGGCCGGGTGCCTTTTCATGGTCGACATGGCGCATATCGCCGGACTCGTCGCCGCGGGCGAACACGAAAGCCCCGTTCCCTATGCGGATATTGTCACCACCACCACCCATAAGACGCTTCGCGGCCCGCGCGGCGGCATGATACTGTGCAAGGAGCAGTACGCCAAGGCCATCGACAAGGCCATATTCCCCGGAACGCAGGGCGGCCCGCTCGAACACATAATCGCAGCCAAGGCCGTGTGCTTCAAAGAGGCTATGACCGACGAATTCAAGGCCTATCAGCATCAGATAATCCTAAACGCCCAGGCGCTGGCCAAGGGGCTTACGTCGCGCGGTATAAAGCTCGTATCCGGCGGCACCGACAACCATTTGATGCTCGTGAACCTCACCGATACCGGCGTCACCGGAAAGGCGCTTGAAAAGCTCCTCGACAGCGCCAATATCACCGCCAACAAGAACACCATACCCTTCGAGACGCAGTCGCCCTTTATCACAAGCGGCGTAAGGCTCGGAACGCCCGCGGTCACCACGCGCGGAATGAAGGAAGCCGAGATGGATATTATAGCGGGCTGGATAGCCAGGCTCATAAAGGAAGGCGAGTCCGCCGCCGGGGAGATACGCAATCAGGTCATCGCCCTGTGCGAGAAATTCCCGCTTTATCAATGATGCGATTTGTCAAAATGCAGGCGCTCGGAAACGATTACGTCTACGTGGATATGTTCAATGAGCGCCTGCCCGAAGACCCCGCGACGCTCGCGGTAAAGCTTTCCGACAGGCATACGGGCATAGGCGCCGACGGCTTGATACTCATCGAGCCGTCGGATACCTGCGACGTTCGCATGCGCATGTTCAACAGCGACGGCTCGGAAGGCTCGATGTGCGGAAACGGCATTCGCTGCGTGGGCAAATACGCCTACGACAGCGGACTTTGCCGCAAGGACGCCATAAAGGTCGAAACCGCGTCGGGCGTAAAGGAGCTTAAACTGTCGACAGAGGGCGGAATCTGCACGGGCGCGCGCGTCGATATGGGAATAGCCCGTCTGGACGCGGACGTCGAGCTGTCCGCCGCTTGCGTAAAGTGGCGGCTCAAAAAGGTGTCCATGGGAAATCCCCACGCCGTCTGTTTTTTGGACGAACTTCCCGACGACTCTTTGTTTTTTGCGGCGGGGCCGGAGCTTGAAAGAAACGCGGCGTTTGAGAACGGCGCGAATATCGAGTTTTGCAAGGTCGTTTCGAGAACGCGCATGGAGGTAAGAGTCTGGGAGCGCGGAAGCGGCGAGACGCTCGCCTGCGGAACCGGAGCCTGCGCCGCCGCCGTCGCGGGATTTGTCCGCGGCCTTACGGAGGATGCGTGCGTCGTAAAAATGCCCGGCGGGGAACTGAATATCGAAATAGATAATGATATGCGCGTATATATGACCGGCCCCGCCGAACTGTGCTTTACGGGGATATGGCCGGGCGATATCGCGCGGTAAATAAGGAGGGCGCTATGAAGAAGATATGCGTCGTGGGAAGCTTGAACGTTGACCTGACTATAACGGTTCCGAGATTCCACCTTCCGGGTGAGAGCATGATAGGGACGAGCTTCGCCACCTACACCGGCGGCAAGGGCGGCAATCAGGCGGTGGCCTGCGCCAGATTGGGAGCCGAGGTCAATATGGTGGGCTGCTTGGGCGACGACGGCAACGGCGAATTCTACCTCAATTCGCTAAAGGCGGAGGGCATACCGACCGACGGCATAGTCGTCAAAGAGGGCGTCAACACCGGAATGGCGATAATCGAGGTCGATCCTTCGGGCGACAACCGCATAATCGTCGTAATAGGCGCGAACGACGAATTGGATTTGGACGCCATAACCGCGAAAAAGGACTATATATCGCAAAGCGACATCTGCCTTTTCCAATGCGAAAATCCCCTGCCCTCGATAAATCACGCTATGGCCATCGCCCGGCAGTCGGGAGCTGTCATAATACTCGACCCCGCCCCCGCTCCCTCGTCGCCGCTTCCCGAGGCCATACTCGCGCTCTGCGACTACGTGACCCCCAACGAAACCGAGCTCATGGCGCTCACGGGAATGCCGGTCGATACGGTCGAACAGGCCGTGGAAGCTGCCGGAAAGCTCCTCGACAAGGGAGCTAAGGCCGTAATCAACAAGCGCGGAAGCGAAGGCGCGCTTTTCGTAAGCGCGGACGGCTATAAAATGTACCCCGGTTTTAAGGTTGAGGCCGTCGACACCACTGCGGCGGGCGATTCTTTCAACGCGGGGCTGGCGATTGGACTGTCGCTTGGCTATGGCATAGACGAAGCCATAATACTGGCTAACGCCGTTGGCGCGTTGTCTACGCTCAAAAAGGGCGCGAAGGCCGGTATGCCTACGCTCGACGAGGCGCAGCGGTTTATCGCTTTACAGGGATAGTTAAGCGCGAAAGAACAACGCGGGTTGCGCGATAGCGACCCCTGTAGGGGCGCGCAATGTGTCAAGAGTAACATGGTTTACAATTTGTGCAAGGACAT
>JAUNBY010000229.1 GCA_030526935.1 Clostridia bacterium | reverse complement strand
TTATACAATCCATAAAATAAAATGTATTTGACTTATATAATAGCCGGGTATATAATGTGTTTAAACTTACAGTACTGTAAATGTAGGGATGCATCAATTTACCTATGAATGGAGGGATAAATCCGGAGTTTTTTCTGCGGTTCATTTTCGACTTTGTGAATTATTATACTATGTTGTTGAATTTCTAATGAGATAAACGCGCTCGTTTCAATGCAATCCACATTCGCATGACTTATATGAATAACGCGATACAGTAACGACAACGTAACACAACGCAAGACACAGGCGCTATACAGAAAGGATGGTATTATATGACTTATTCGCTTAAGAGGTACGCAGGTTTATTGCTTGCGATTTTTTTGCTGTGCTCCTCGTTCGCCGGAGTTTTGGCGGAGGGCTATGTCTATACCGAGCCGGCAAAGATCGTGAAGCTGGCGCGTAGCACGCCGGAAGAAAAGGGGATCAGTTCGCAATACCTTTATGAAATGCTCAATCAGTTTGACCTTCAGGGAATCGAGATGCACGGCATAGCCATCGCCGTTGGCGGCGAGGTTATATTCGACGCGTATTGGGCGCCTTATGACGAAGATACGCCCCATATAGTACATTCGCTGACGAAGCTTTTCACAAACGCCGCTGCGGTAGTCGCGATATCAGAGGGCTATCTCACGCTCGACACTCGAATGATAGATATACTCCCCGAATTCGTAAGCGAGGATGGCCCCCTTGAGAATCAGGACAAGGTAACCGTCCGAAACCTTCTGACGATGACGGCGGGCTATGGACGGATGATTTCGGGATCGGAATGGCGCCCGCTTCAGACGAGCTGGCTCGAGGCCTTCTTTGCGGAGCCGATTCCCTACGAACCCGGAACGCATTATCAGTATTCCTCCGGCAATCCCTACGCGGTATCGGCGATGGTACAGCGGACGACGGGCATGACCGCCGAGGATTACCTTATGAAAAGTGGCTTCAGCGCCCTGAACCTGCGTAACTTCACCTGGCAGAAAAGTCCCGAGGGCATATGCTCCGGAGGCAACGGAGTAACCTGTACGGTAGAGGATATGCTAAAAGTCGGCATATTGTTCGCGAATGAGGGCGAGTGGAACGGTACGCAGATACTCGACAGCGAACTGGTCAAGCTTGCCATAGGTTACGGCGGAAAACTGACCGAAGGCCAGGACACCTATGCCTTCCATTGGACCGACAGGGAAGATGGCAACTACACCGCGGGCGGATCCTATGGCCAAACGGTAATACTGGTTCCGGAACTTGACATGGTTATCTCCGCCACCGCCGGCACCAGCGGCGATAATTACAGCGTGTTCAACGATTATCTGATCGCTCCCACCAAAGCCGATCGCGAGCAGGGCATAACGTCGTATGAGAGCGAAGACGAGTACTCTGCGGCGCTCGAAAGAAAGGTAAAAACTCTAAGCCTGCTCGATAATCCCGTACTGACGGCATCCTACGTAGGCGAATTGGTCGACGGCAAGGTATTCGAAGCAGACGAAAACAAGTATAACATCGAATCGGTTTCGCTCGACGTAACCGACGACGCCATCGTGTTCAACATGACCGACAACAGGGGAACGCATATGATCGTCAATGGTATCGACCGCTGGGCCGAAGGCGAGACAACCATGACGGGCAATTACATGCACCATCAGTATCAGAATGAATTGGAGCCGTATTGCGCCTACGCCGAGTGGAAGGACGACACGACGCTGTCTCTCACCTGGCGCTATCCGCAGATGGCGTTTGTAGACGGAATAGAGCTGACTTTCACGCAGGATGGCTCCGAAATGACCTTAGTCAGAACCGTCAACGTCAATTCCGGAGAACTAATAACCGAACCCGTGCTGCTGCACTGAGTTAACCGATTAAAAGGAAGAGAGGATAATTCAAATGAAAAAACTGATCGTTATCGTTCTGACGCTGTGCATAGCCCTGTCTATGACGTTGCCCGCGCTCGCGGAGAGCTACACCTATGAAGCTCCGGTAAAAAGCGCCAAACTCGCGCGTTCGACTCCCGAGGACAAGGGGATTCAGTCACAGTACATTCTCGACCTGCTCAACGATATAGAATTTACCGGCACCGAGGTTCACGCGATTATGATGGCTGCAGGCGGAGATGTCATATTCGAGGGCTTCTATGCCCCGTATACTCCTGAAGACCCGCATATCATGTTCTCGGCCACCAAGCTTTTCACCAACGCCGCCGTTGGCGTGGCGGTGACGGACGGCGCGCTTTCGCTGGACAGCTATGTCGTGGACGTACTCGCCGACTACCTCACCGAGGAACCGAGCGAGAACCAGAAAATGATGCAGCTCAAGCACCTCATAACGATGACCAGCGGCCACGACCGCATGATAAGCGGAAGCGAACTGCGCCCCATGAAGACGAGCTGGCTTGAACACCTTCTTGTCGAGCCTGTGGTTCACGTACCGGGCGAACACTACATCTACTCGTCGGGCAACTCCGTCCTGGCTTCCGGAATGGTGCAGGTTGCTACCGGCATGACCTGCCTGGACGTGCTCATGAAGAGCGGCTTCGGAGAACTTGGAATAGAGAACATGACCTGGGATATAGGTCCCGACGGCATCAATGCCGGTCACGGCGGCGTCAAAATCACAATCGAAGACATACTCAAGGTAGGTCAGCTGTACATGAATGGCGGCGTCTGGAACGGCAGGCAGATACTCTCCAAAGAGTGGTGCGACTACGCCATAGGCTATGAAAAGACGCTTGAGAACCAGGGCGATTACGCCTACCACTGGACGAGCCAGCAGGACGGACTTTACTACACTGCCACCGGTTCCTATGGCCAGACGCTTCTCATATGCCCGAGCCTCGATATGGTCATCGCGGTAACGGCGGGTACGAATAACTCGGTACATCAATTGCTTTATAAAAACGTAATCGCGCCCATTGTCGCCGACCGCCTCAACCAGCAGCAGGTTGCCGCAGCTCTCGCCAAGCGCGCCGATACCCTCAGCCTTCTGGGAACCCCGATATACACCGCCTCTCCCGTAGCCGAAACCATTAACGGCAAGACGTTCACCGCCGATGAGAACCAATATGGAATCACGAGCGTAAAGCTCGACGTGACTGACGGCTATATCGACTATACCATGACCGACGCGCGCGGTACCCATACCATCCGCAATGGCGTCGGAGAATGGCTCAGAACTCAGACCAGCATGACAAGCTCCTACACGCATCATCAGTACCAGTATGATATTGAGCCTATCGTAGCCTATGCCGAGTGGAAAGACGACTACACCCTCGAAATGACATGGCGCTGGCCGCAGCTCGCCTTTGTGGATACCGTGACCGTCACGTTCGCGCAGGATGGCTCCGCCATGTCCCTCGACCGTTCGGTCAACGTCAATTCCGGCCCGCTCGTTTGCGAAACGGTATCGCTTCACTAAATTAAAACGCCGCGGGGCTATACAACGCCCCGCGGCGCAAAGTTGCTTTTACTTTCGTTTGTCCATCAAAACGCTTTAGCGTCAAGTATTTTTAATGCACTATTATGCGAGGAGGATTGACATGAAGAAGCTTCTTATAATGGTTATCGCATTGATTATGAGCGCCTCTTTTACCATGAGCGCTCTCGCCGAAACGGTTCCGACTGCCGCTCAGACGCAGATACTTCCCGTCGCAACGGTTGAAGACCTGGTTGATTTAGAGATTTCCCCGGACGTATTCGGCGACCCGACCGGAGGCGCGAAGATTATTTCCGCCGTTATTGAGACGAGTGAAACCAATCCGGATGCGCAATACGTCAATGTATTCGGCTATATTTACCCCGTTGATCCTTCAGCTCCCAATATTGAATGGCGCGTTCTCCTGCCGCTTGTATGGAACGGGCGCAGCGTGCAATTGGGCGGAGGTGCTAACAACGGTTCCATACCGGGACTTACTGGCGTTTCGAGCATGGGAAGCATAGTCCCGATCGACGAGGGCTACATAGTATACGGCGATGATTCGGGTCATCAATCGGAGAGTTCCATGGACGCGTCGTTCGCCGCGAATGATGAGGCGCTCGCCAACTACACGGCTTCACCTCATAAAGGCGAATACCGTAATGAGATATATCGCCGAGGTATTCTACGGGCAGGAACCGGTGTTTAATTTCTTCGCGGGCTGTTCGACCGGAGGGCGCGAGGCGCTCGAATGCGCGACGACTTACGGAAAATACTACGACGGCGTGTTCTGCTCTGAACCCGCGTCGAACTATGTGCTTATTCGCATGTGGGGAGCTATACTGTCGCAGGCTGTTTACGAGAGCTATGACGCGGAGAATTATCCCTATTCGGACGGATTTATCGACGAGGAAACCGTGAAAGCTATTCAGGCCGACGCCCTGGCCGCATACGACGCGCTCGACGGCATAGAGGACGGCATAGTCAGCAATATGTACGCCGCGCGCATGAACCGCGACGCGTTCCTGGAGGAAATCACCGCCAAATATGGATTGACCGAGGCGCAGTTGAAGACCATAGACGTCTATGAAAACGGCTACACCCTCGATTACTCGATGCCTAACGGTATGAATTCATATCACGGATACGCCGCGCTTGAAGGCGGATTGATGGATCTTGGTCCGGACCCGGTGCCGCGCGAGCCTCTCGATACGGCGTATAACGTGCATCACGGCGACCGCGCCGACGGCGTGTTCAAGTACTTTATAACCAAGGATCCCAACTGGGTGCTCATAGATCACGACTACTATAACCCCGACGAAGAGCTTTATGCGATGCTCATGGATGCCAGCGACGAATACGACGCGAACCGCCCCGAATTTGACGATTTTATCGCCAATAATGGCAAATTGATTTACTTTGCCGGCTGGGACGATATGTCGATGAGTCCCTGGCAACTGATTCAGCAGTACAGAGGCTATGTCGATAAATACGGACAGGAAACCGTGGATTCTTTTTGTAAATTCTATATTATGCCCGGCGTCACGCACGGCAGAGGCATAGCCATGGATTACCTGACGTGGCTTGATATATGGTGCTCGACGGGCGAATACCCGACGCAGACGCTGTACGCGACGATGGCGGCAACGGGCGGAGAAATGCCGATGGCGGAATTCCCGGGATGGGTTGAATACGTACAGGGAGATCCGCTCAGCGGCGAAAGTTATACCGTCTCCTACGATATAGCGGAAGGATTCTGGGGAGCATACGATTGACGAATTCGTAGAAATCACAGACACAGGGCGATAGCGGAAAAGAGCATTGCCCGTCATGCCCGAGCAGCAGGCGAAAAAACGCAGCGCCTGTAATGGTCGGCAACCGCGAGATTTTCGAGGGAGGAACCACGGGGACTGCCGTATCGACAGCAAGCCCGCTTTTCCTCCCTCGCGGCATTTTTAACACACTTGGCTTGCATTATCGCCGGGGTTTTGATATGAT
>JAUNBY010000228.1 GCA_030526935.1 Clostridia bacterium | reverse complement strand
TCTGCGGAGGGCACCAGGCGCTTCGCGCGGCCTGCGGCCTCCAGAGGAGAGGGCTTGCGCGCCCCTACGGGTTGCCGGCATTGCGGGTTTTTCCGTTCCGTGGAGCAATTGCTTGAATCGAACGAAAACCCTTGCTAACGGTCGGCGGCTATTCGATCAAGTTTCATTACGATGACGCCAGATTGCGTTATCCTCCCGCCCTGCCGGAATTCCGGACGCCGGCGAGCCTTTTGAAGAAGCCCGCGTGTTTAAGGCCGCTGCGCTTGTAGCTCGAATACATGTCTATGGCCACGGCGATTATGATTATGACGCCCTTTATCAGATCGTGATATACGCTGTCTACGCCGAGAAGCCGCAATCCGTTTGACAGTATGCCTATCAAAAGCGCTCCAAACATCGCGCCCTGTATCGTGCCGCTGCCGCCGCGAAGACTTATGCCACCCACGACGATGGCGGCGAGCACGTCGTTTTCATAGCCCTTCGCCTGATTAGCCGACGCCTGCTGGTTCATGCTCGAAAGCACGAGGCCGGACAGCGCCCCCATAAAGCCCGAAATCATGTAGGCGATGACGATTATCTTTCGAACGTTTATCCCCGACAGCTTCGCGGCCTCCCTGTTGCCGCCCACGCAGTACAGATGTCTGCCGTATACGGTCTTGTTGAGGATTATATAGGTGAATATGAAGCAGGCCGCCAATATGAATACCGTTACCGGAACGCCCATGACCCTGAGCGTTCCTATCGTCGTAAACTTATCGGCGCGCATGACGTTTATAAGCTGGTTTCCGGTCACGGACTGCACAAGCCCGTACAGTATCTCGGACGTCGCCAGCGTCAATAAAAACGCAGGTATATCAAACCGCATAAGCACGAGTCCGTGAAACAGGCCGCTCAGCAGACCCACGCCAAGCCCCGCCAGTACGCCCATGATTATGCCCTGGTCGCTGAAGCCGCTGTTAAGAATAATGGTGCAGCAAACGGCTCCAGACAGCGCCGCCGAGCCGGATACGGTTCTGTCTATACCGGCGATGAGAACCGGGAACGTGGCTCCGCAGATCATTATGCCCTGAAGGGATATGGCGTAGAGTATGTTTACGAAATTTCCCGCCGAGAGAAACGTCCCCGGAAGGAGTATGGCGAAAATCATGCAAAGCGCCAGCAGTATGACGATCTGCCTGTAGGCGTAGAGCTTGCCCCTTATATCGATGCTTTTCATTTTCTCGCCTCCTTCGTCACGTCTATTCCCGAGCAGGTGAGCAGTATGTCCTCCTGCGTCGCTATGCCGTCGTTGAACTCGCGGATTATCTCGCCGTTGCGCATGACGATTATGCGATGCGCCACGCGAAGCACCTCCGCTATGTCGGAACTTACGAGAAGCACCGCCACGCCCTGCGAGGCTAACTCCTCTATAAACTTGTATATCTCGTCCTTCGCGCCCACGTCTATGCCCACAGTGGGTTCGTCCACCAGTATAAGCTTAAGCTCGCGCGTGAGCCACTTGGCGAGCACCGCCTTTTGCTGGTTGCCTCCGGAGAGATTGCCGACTATCACAAGCGGATTCGGCGGGCGAAGGTCGACGAGCTTCACGCCTTCCAGCCCCAGTTCCCTTTCCTTCCTGCGAAGTACGAAGCCGTTTTTGCTGAGCTTGTCGTAATTGGTGGAGGCGATGTTTTTCTCGACCGTGAGAAGGGGGATGAAGCCCTGCGTCCTCCTGTCCTCGGGTATAAGCCCCATTCCGGCGGATATGGCCTTGCCGGGCGAGCCTTTGAAGGGCTTGCCGTCGTAGGTTACGCTTCCCGATTCATAGGGATCGGCTCCGAATATCGCCCTTAGAACCTCCGTTCGCCCGGAACCTACAAGCCCCGTCAGAACCAGCACCTCGCCCGCCTTGACCTCGAAGGATATGTCGCGGAAAAAGCCGGGTCTTGTGAGGTGATCGACGGATATGACGGTCTTGCCCTGCCCGACGCGGAGGTTTCGCGACGCGGTGGCCTCCGACAGTTCCTTTCCTATCATCATATTGACTATTCGGTCGGGTACGATCTCGTCGTGCTCGACGACGCCTACGAGCTTGCCGTCGCGAAGCACCGTTATGCGGTCGGAAAGCGCGAAGACCTCCTCGAGGCGATGCGATATGTAGAGTATGCTCACTCCCCTCTCGCGAAGCTGCCTGATTATCTTAAAAAGCATCTCCGATTCCTTCGCGGACAATGAGGCGGTCGGCTCGTCCATCACTATGAGCCGGGCGTTGGTAGAAAGCGCCTTTAATATCTCGACCATCTGCTTTTGCGCGACGGAAAGCGTTTCGATAACGTCGTCGGGCTTCAGCGGGAAATCGAATCTCTCTATTATATCGGCGACCTGCCGCTTCATGGCTTTCTTCTGGAGAATGCCGAAGCGGTGCTTTTCCTTGCCGAGGAGTATGTTTTGCGTGACGGTGAGCGTGGGTATGAGGCTCAGTTCCTGAAATATTACCGCGATGCCGAGTTTATCCGCGTCGTCGCGGGATTCTATCTCGACGCGTTTGCCGTCGAATATGATTTCTCCGCCGTCCTTGGGATAGACGCCCGTGAGCACTTTTATGAGCGTCGATTTTCCCGCGCCATTTTCGCCCAGAAGCGCGTGTACCTCTCCGACCTCTATGTCAAAATCGACCTTGTTGAGCGCGTAGACGTGGGAGAACTTCTTGTCTATGCCCTTCATGGACACAAGCTTTTGCCGCCCGCTCATTTTATCACCGCCTTTTCCGCGATAACGCTCGATTTCCGGGTCTTTTTGAGCATGTATTCGTTATAGAAGGCGTCGAAGATGAGCATCGCCACTATGACGACGCCGGTTATGACCTGCTGCGTCTGCGTCGGGAAGCCGAATTTGAGTATGCCATTTTCGAGAACCCTCATGAACAATACGCCTATGAGGGTGCCTATCATATCCCCGCGGCCGCCCGAGAAGGCGCAGCCGCCTATGACGGTCGCGGATATGGCCTTAAACTCCAGCCCTATTCCCGAGGCCGTCTCCGCCGCGCGGTTGCGCCCCAGGAAGAAAAGCGCCCCGACGAACGCGCATATCGCCGAAAAGAGGAACACCGTAAACTTGGTTCTCACCGCGCTTATGCCCGAAATCTCGGCCGAATTGCGGTTGGAGCCGACGGCGTAGATATTTATGCCGGTGCGCGTGTTTTTGAGTATGAACTGAGCGATTATTACCATCGCGATAAAGGCCAGCGTACACCAGTAAAGCCCGTCAAGCGGCCCCGAGGTTATGCGCCCTCCAAGTTCGCGTATGAACGGGTCGGAGATGGATTCGGTCGTTATCTGCCCGAACTCCGTCCTGATGGCCAGTATGTACATGACGCCGATAAATATGAATTTGGACGACAATGTGGCTATAAAATCGGGTATGCGAAGTATCGCCACGCTGAAGCCGTTTAACAGTCCTCCGGCTATGGCGGCTAAAAAGGCTATGAAAAGTATCGTCGCGAGGTTCATTTCGGTATAGTGTATCAAATGCGCTATGACCATGCATATCGCGCCCATTAGACTTCCGCATGAAAGGTCGTTTCCGCCGGTGATGATAATCATCGTCACGCCTATGGCGAGTATGCCTATGACGGAACACTCCCTGAGAAGGTTGTAGATATTTCTCGCCGTGAAAAAGCTGTCGCTCGTCACGCCGAATATTATGACGAGAAGTATCAACAGCCCGAGCGAAACGAATCGTCTTAACGTTTCCTGCCTCACTTATCCGGCCTCCTTTATAATACGAAGATTGGGCAACAATGAAAGCATTGCTGCCCAATCGTTACAGGCGTGATATTACCAGCGCATGTCGGCGGTAATGCTGTCGACGTTATCGAGGGTGACGGTTATCGGGGGCATCTTGATGACGGGGGTGGCGCTGAAGGAGGATATGTCGATGTCGGAGCCTATGTACATCATAAGGAGCCTGAGAGCCGTCGCGCCCTGGTCGTAGCAGTTGGTATATACGGTTCCGGTGATTATGCCTTCCTCGATGTACTCAAGAGCCTTGGTTTCGCCGTTCGCGCCCCAGATGATTATGTCGTCGATTCCGGCGGTCTGACAGGCAATGCCCGCGCCTTCGGCCATCTGGTCGTTATGAGCGAACACGGCGTCGATGGTGTCGCCATACTTGGTGATGAAGTCGCTCATGACGGTGTTGGCCTTTTCCATGTTCCACTCGGCGGTCTGCTCGTCGAGTATGGTAAGTCCGGGGAACTGCTGCATTGCGGCCTGGAAGCCGGCTTCGAGGTTCTCGCCTCTGGCCGCGCCGGGGGTGGCCTGAATGACTACCACGTTGCCCTCGCCGTTAAGAGCCTCGTTTATGGCCTGAGCTATGACGTAGCCCGCCTCGTAGTCGGTCATGGAGACCAGTCCGCCGCAGACGGCTTCGGAGTCCATGTTGATGCACACGACGGGGATTCCGTAGCTGATGGCGTCTTCGATGGCGGGGGTGAGGGTGGCCTTGTTGTAGGTCTGGATGATGATTCCGTCGTACTCCTGAGCGATGCACTCGTTGACGAGGGTCACCTGCTTGTTGGCGTCGCGCTCGCCGTCGTATGTATCGACTGTGACGTTTGACCAGTAGGCGGCCTCGTTCTCGATGCCTATGCGCCAGGCGGTGCAGTTGGCCTCGGTCGCGGCGGTGGCGATCCAGGCTACGCGGATGGGATCGGTATAGGGATCCTTGGCGGCTATCGCGCCGAAGGAGGCCAAAACCATTACCAGGGCGAGCATCATGACAAAGATCTTTTTCATTAGAAGGCACCTCTTTCCAAATTATTGTATACATGTTGTTCATACGCGGGCAAATCCGCCCTATGGGTTAAGGCTATCATAAATCCGCCGAGGTGTCAATAACGGCGATGAATATTGCACATAATTTCACATCATCGAGGGGATTCCAAATCATGATTATCGAATGGGACGCGAGTTCGAAAGCAATAACCGCTTAGTTCGATAAACGGGAGGTCTGAGTATTGGGCGCAATGCGTAAACTATTGCGCCGCGAATTTGAACGGGAGCAGCGGTGGGCGCAAAAATGTGCAATTATGTGCAAAATGCTCTGAAAAACGTGAAAATTCCGGCTTTTGACCCTTTGCCGTATTGACCCGCTATTTCGTTTATGATATATTCAACTCATCAAGCTGGGCGGAGGTCGAATTATGAGGATATTGGCGCTTGACGTCGGAACGACGAGCATACGCGGGATAGTGATGGACGATGCGGGGAGGTTCGTCGACGAGGAGAGCCGCCAGACGCCGCTTATCATAAGCGGAAGCTTTATCGAGCAAAGCCCCACGGTATACAGGGATTGTCTTTACGGCATATGCTCGAGGCTTTCGCGCGACAACGAAATAGACGCGGTGTCGATAACCGGATTCCGCTCCGCGCCCATGCTCATATCGTCCGACGGGGAACCTCTGAGCAACTTCATCATGTGGCAGGA
>JAUNBY010000227.1 GCA_030526935.1 Clostridia bacterium | reverse complement strand
AAACATGAAAAACGCGCTCATTATTCCCTGACGGGGGTTGTAGTTGTCATAAACGCTGAGCGCGGCCATGTCTATATCCACGGCGCCGGCCATAAGCATGTCCGCGCGCTCCTGAGTGGTTCCGAGTGTGTCTCCGCCGTAATAATTAACGGTAACTTCGCCGCCGGTGCGTTCTTCTATAAGGCTTATGATCTTTTCGCTGCACTGGTGCAGTATATGGTCGCCAATCATTCCGCTTGATAATGTAAGTCGTACCTCGGCCGTCGCCGATGCGCCAGCTATGAGAGTGACGACGAGTAACAGCACTGCAAATCTTTTCATTGTGGTATTCTCCTTTTATTTTTTAATATCGCGTACACGAGCGGGGTTGATTAACGAAAGAATCACTTATTAAATACTCCGGTAAACTCCTTGAGCTTCATGCCGCCCTCAACGCCCTGGTCTAAATCCTGTATGGCGTTAATTCTGGCGACGATTTCGGGAGCGAGCGGACCCATTTCGGCGGTCTGTATATTCGCCTGAATATGGCTCAGGGCGCGCGCGCCCAGCGTATGGGAATGTATCTGCGGGAAGGAAAGCACATATCGAACCGCGAGTTGTATCATGTTAAGCCCCAATTCATCGCTCAGGTCGTACAGCATTGAAAGCTTCTTTCCCTGCGTGACGGCGCGCTCGTCGCCCGATTCGAGAAGCGTCTTGAGCGCCTCGCGGTCCTTCATTACAAGGCCGGGGTTATTCTGTCCGAGGCAACCGCCCACCACGATGCCTACGTCATGCTCGACCGCCGCGGGTACGACCTCGTCGAACATCCACCGGTTCAGCAGGCTTATGCCTCCGGCTACCATTACCGCGTCGAAGCGACCCGTCTTTATCATTCGCGCGAGGGCGTTGCAGTCCCATGAGGAACCTCCGATATACGCGGCTACGCCTTCCTTTTTAAGCCGTTCGAGCACATCCATGCACACGCAATTCGCGGTGTCGAAATCAGCCTTCCACTCGCGCTCCACCTCGTGCATCAGCAACAGGTCGAAGTGATCTATGCGCATTATCCACATGGTATGCTTGATCGTGGCCATAATCTTCTGCGGATCCTGAAACGCGAGTATGGCGCGGTCTTTCATACCCGCGAGTATGCCCTCGTGAAGATGGCCGACCTTCGCGCATACTATGGGCTTGTCGTCGGGATGGCGGGCGAGCGCTAAATTGAAATCCGCCGAGGCCAAGCGCCGATACCTCATAACCGGTTCTTCCTAACTTGCGCTTAATCATTTTACGCGTTCCTCCTTAAATAATGAGCTTGCGATCTTCAGATTACATTGAAAGTGTCGGGATTGTTTCCGGAGTAGCCGCACTGGGGCATTGAATCGAGAACGGACATATCCTCTGGCGATATTTCGAAATCGAACACATTTGTATTGTCCTTTATGCGCGACGGGGTCACAGATTTTGGAAGGGGGAGAATTCCATGCTGCAAATTCCAGCGTATGCATATGTGGGCGACCGACTTTGAGTATTTCCCGGCGATTCGCCTGACGACGTCGTTTGAGAACATGGCGCCGCTTCCCATAGGGCTCCACGCCTCTACCAGTATGTTGTTTCTGACACAGTAATCGATGGTATCTCCCTGCATGAATCCCGGATGGCATTCGATCTGATTGACCATTGGCGCGACTCGCGCATTCATAAGGGAAGCGAGGTGATGCGGCAAGAAGTTGGAAACGCCTATGGACCTGGCTTTGCCATCCTCATACAGCTTTATCATCGCGCGCCATGTATCCATATTTATATCATCCCAGTTGTCGGCGTTTATCGCGTTTGCCGGCCAGTGAATGAGATAAAGGTCGAAATAATCCAGCCCGAAATCCTTTAACGACTTGTCGCACGCCGCAAGCGTCTTATCGTATCCGCGTGCGTCATTCCATACCTTGCTCGTCACGAATATTTCATCCCGCGCGATTCCCGAGGCCTTTATTCCCTCGCCGACGCTTGATTCATTCGCGTAGACCGCCGCCCCGTCGATGTGGCGGTAGCCGCATTCTATGGCGGTTTTAACGGCGTTGACAGCCGTCTCGCCGTCTGGCGTCTGCCATGTTCCAAAACCTATACAGGGAATTTTTACTCCGTTTTTCAGAGTGTAGCAATCCGTAAGCTTGTTCATAATCGATCCTCCGTTTATCAAATTCCGTCGTAGAATACGTATTCAACCTTGTACATTCCCGCGAGATACTCAAGTTCGCGCCGCCAGTCGCCCTTAACCAGCACATAGTGATGCCCGACGGTGTTTTGCAAAAATTCGTCGATATTTCCTTTCATTTCAAGCCCGAATCCCGGCCAGCGCTGGCCAAGGGCTTCGCTGGGATTGACCTCTCGGGGACACGTTGTAGCCGTCGCCGCGTGGAAGCGAAGCGTGCCGCCGTTTCCGCCTACGCGAAGTATGGTCACGATTTCTCCGCTTTTCAGTTCAAACTTTACGCAGCCGCCGCGTTCCTTATCCTTTCCATAGAGAAAGTATTCGTCGGCTACGCCCTCGTCGGCCGTGGCGTCGGGATTAGGCCACAATTCGACCGGCTGATCGCGATCCGCCATGGACACGGGAGCGGTACCGCAATTAAAGAAGGTTATACGGCGGCGATCCGCGGATAGTCGCGCTATGTCCGCAAAAAACACCTTGCGTCCGGTCAATGTGCTTAATACGAGCATCGAGAACGCCGCCGGGATATCGGCTTCGCACGCCGTGAGCAACCCAGCCTCATTAAGCATGCACGTCGCTATGCACGCGGCGTATTTATAGCCGTATACCCCCGACGCCATTTCAGGCATACATTTGTTGGCGAATACGTCTATTCCGTACATTTTACTGAGCTTCTTAAACGCCAGGAACATTTTTGCCTGCGAGACTATGGCGTCACCCGCTATCTTCTCGCCGGTTTCGGGGACTTCCCAGACTATGCGATCGAAGTTTTTAACGAATTTATCCGCGACGGCCTGGGCCTCATCATCGGGAATGTTCTTCATTTCAGTGAATACCTGAACCGCGTCGTACTGCGGGAAGTCCACCCCGAATACTTCCTTCCACGAAAATTCGTTTACCTGCGTCTGGTACATCATCATGCACTTGCCGCCTATAGTGGCGATTTTTTTGTTTTTAATGCCATTCATAGTCCAGGCGGCTTTGGCGAAGCTGATGATTTTGCCGAGGTTTTCGTCGTTGTCTATCGTTCCATACAGATATAAAAATCTCTTTCCCATCTCCTGAAGGACATAGCGTATCTGAAGAGACGCCCCGAAATTGCCGTTCGCGATTTCGTTTGAAAGCCCGTAAAGCACAAACGGTATATGTATCGAATGAGCGGCGGATATTACGTGCGACGAGAAAACCCATGTACCGACTATGAAAACTACGCAATCCACGCCGCTGTTTTCCATGTCAATAGCCGTTTGAACGATATCCGCTTCCTTATAGAGCACATCTGCGCATATAACTTCATCAACAATGTCGCATTGCGCGAAATAGCTCTTGTAATACTCGAGCATTTTGTTTATTTCATCCTTTTGATGGTTGACCTTGGCGACGGCTATGACGCCGAGCTTTGGCTTGCGATTAGTTTGCATTGATATTGACCTCCTTAGATTTTACATTGGTAAACCGCCGGATTCGCGTGACGACAGAGGGGTATAAAAACGTTTTTATATTTCATAGAACGGAAAGTCCGCGGTTTTCTCAATCGCGCATTCCGTTAAACGACCTATATCTGTTTCAGGCTGCTTTCGCGCACTATGAGTTCAGGTCTGTAGTAAATATCCTGAGAGGCAAGTTCGTCGTTTGGCTCGTCCATTCGATGGAGCAGCAGATTCGCGGCTTCGCGTCCCATATGGCTTTCCTTCATATCGACTGATGTGATTTCGAGCATTCTTACTATTTTGAGATTGTCCAGACCCGTAAGGGCCATATCATCCGGTATGCGCGCGTTAAGGTCGCGAAGAGCCTTCCAGCAGCCGATGGCCTGCTGATCGTTCGAAGCGCATATGGCGGTTGGTCTGTCCTTCATCTGATAAAGAGCGCGTCCTCCGTTGTAGCCGTTGTTTTCCGAATAATCGCTCCACACAACATAGTCCTCGCGGTATTCTATGTCGTTGTCGCGCAAGGCGTCCATATAGGCCTGATGGCGCTGGCGGTAGACCTCTATGCCGTTTGTTCCCGCAAGATAACCGATTCGCTTATTGCCCATTTTTATAAGATGGGTGATGGTGTTGTATATCCCCTGATATACGTCTATCGAAATGGTGTCGAAGCTTTTATCCTCACCCGTCCACAGGTGATTGCACATTCCGCACAACACTATGGGGGAAATGGAATCGGATATGGCCTCGTAAAGATCGTCGTTATAATGAAAGTGAACCATGAACAGTCCGTCTATCAGTCGCTCCTCGAGCATCCTCAAAGCGCACATCTCGCCGGCGTGTTGCCCGTCGGTATAATACAGCAGCATCGACAGGTTCTTCTTTTTCAGTTCGCTTTGAAACGCCTCTATCATTCCGAAGTAGATTTCATTTGAAGTATCGGGGATGGCAAGCATCACAAGTCCGGTTTTGGACGTTTTAAGCGTGCGTCCCGCACGGTTGGTAACGTATCCCAATTCGTTTACGGCATCTTTAATGCGCCTTCGCGTTTCTTCCTTAACATAACCCACGCCGTTAAGCGCCCTGGATACGGTTCCGACCGATACGCCCGCAAGCCGGGCGACATCATTGATATTCAAACGTTTTTTGGCGTTCTTCTTATCGCGTTCTAACATATTACCTCACATACAATCGCTAACGAGAATAGTATGAAAACGTTTTTTTACTACAATGCCATTATATTCAAACTCGTCCGCCTTGTCAATAAGCAATATTCGACAAATATTTTTATTTCATTATGGCTATTATGTAGATTAATCTCATCCGACCCAAAAAACGTAAAAAAACACTTGACATTACCCGTTATCGTTTTTATAATATCATCGTGGTGACTGGAAGTCATTATTTACTAAATGAATATAAAAACGTTTTCATATATTATGTGTAACTCTTTCATATCGTCGACTATCCTCAACGAATCTCATCCCCGCGTCCCGGCCAGACGCGCGGATCAGATATAATATGCGGATGCGCTTCGAAAGAACCGCGGGCTTAAGACGCGTTAGCCGCCGAACAAAACACCGCTATTTCTCGAGCAATAAGAAAGGAAAAAGAATAATGAAGAAGCTATTTTCGTTGCTGCTCGTACTCATCACCGCGCTGGGCGCAACCTCCGCGTTGGCATATGCCGAACAGGATACCATCAAGATAGGATACATGATAGAACAGTCCACCTCCGTAGGCTACAATAATGAATGGGCGCATATAGGCGTCATGCAGTGGCTCGACGAGTTTAACGAAGCGGGCGGAGTAAACGGCAAAAAAATAGAACTCATCACCTACGACG
>JAUNBY010000226.1 GCA_030526935.1 Clostridia bacterium | reverse complement strand
AACGGAATCGTCGAGAACTACATGGATTGGAAGCGCTTTTTGATAAGCCACGGCTATGATTTCGCGTCGCAGACCGATACCGAGGTTGCCGCGAAGCTCATCGATTACTACTATAAAATCACGCGCGATCCCTTTGCCGCCATCGTCAAAGCCACCGGCGAACTGACGGGCGCGTATGCCTTCGGCGTCGTGTTCAGGGAGAAGCCCGACACCATTTACGCCGCGCGCAGAGACAGCCCTCTTATAGTCGCGAAATCCTACGACGGGTGCTTCATAGCCAGCGACATACCGGCGCTTCTTAAATACACAAGGCGCTACTATCAGCTTGAGGAAGGAGAGATAGCGGTCTTATCAAAATCGGGCGTCGAAATATTCGACCGCCTCGCCCGACCGCTCGACAAGGAATTGCTCACGGCGCAATGGGACGTCGAGGCGGCGGAAAAGGGCGGCTATGCGCACTTCATGCGAAAAGAAATCGACGAATCGCCCGACGCCATAATCAAGACCGTCAGCCCAAGAACGGGCGCGAACGGATTGCCGGATTTGGGGATACCCGAATTGGATGAAAACAGGTTCAGGCAAATCGAAAGGCTTAGAATAATCGCCTGCGGTACGGCCATGCACGCGGGTCTTATAGGCAAGTACCTGGTTGAAAAGCTCGCCAGGGTGCCGGTCGAGGTGACAATATCGTCCGAATTTCGCTATATGGATCCCATAATTTCCCCCGGTGACATCGCGATATTCATATCTCAGTCCGGCGAGACCGCCGATTCTCTCGCGGCGATAAGGCTGGCTAAAAAGCTTGGGGCGTTCACGATAGGAGTGGTCAACGTCGTCGGTTCGTCGATCGCGCGGGAGGCGGACGCGGTATTGTACACATATTCCGGCCCCGAGATAGCCGTAGCCAGCACCAAGGCATACGACGTGCAGATCGCCGCGATGTACCTTCTGGCGATGGTCGTAGCGCGCGCGAAGGGGAAATTATCCGATGAGGAAATAAGGCGTCTGCTCAAATCGCTGCAAAGCGAAGCGACTTGCGCCATATGGGACGTCATATCCCGAGAGGAGGAGATTAAGCGCCTCGCCGACGACTACCGCCACGCGGAGAACCTCTATTATATAGGCAGGGGTCTTGACTGGGCGGTTTCTCAGGAGGGGTCTTTAAAGCTGAAGGAGATAAGCTATCTACACTGCGAGGCGTATGCCGCGGGAGAGCTTAAACACGGAGCCATATCGCTAATAGTGCCGGGAATGCCCGTTATAGCGCTGGCTACCGATAAAGCGCTTTATCCGAAGCTTTTGACGGGAGTGAAGGAAGTGAAGGCGCGTGGAGCGAGAACCATACTGATATGTCCATACGGCTCGCCCGACGCAACGGCGGTTGCCGACGACGTGTTCTTCCTTCCCGATATCAATCCGCTGTTGTCGCCGTTTCCGGCGACCGCTTTTATGCAGCTTTTCGCCTATTATGTATCGGTATTGAGGGGATGCGACGTAGATAAGCCGCGAAATCTCGCAAAGTCGGTAACTGTCGAGTAATCGCGTCGAATTGTTGTATGGCGTTGTTTCGGTGACCGATATGCAGGCCGCCGCCGTGAGGCGGCGGCCTGCACCGCTTCGCGCCTATGAAGGAACTTGGAAGGTATCATATACAGGGTGGAACGGCCGATTTGCGAGTTCCGGGCTTTCCTGCCAACTTGTGCTGCTCATATCACTATAAATCTGTATTTATATCAAACCGGAACCTGGCTGCGGTTAGTATATTTCAAGTCTATAAACAGTTTCGACAAGCGTTCGCCACGGCTTATATGTACAATACGAAAAAAACAGAGGTGAGAATGATGAATAAAAAGGCTGTCAAAGGTATACTCGATATAATACTGGTCGTCACATTAGCGCTCATGTACAGCAAAAACGTAATCTCAATGGCGTTTCACGAAATCGGCGGCTTGGCGCTGTGCGGATTGTTTTTGATTCACAAGGGTCTCAACTGGGATTGGATCAAAGCCGTAGGACGCAAGTTTACGGGTTCTGGACTTTCCTGCCGCACCCGCCTGATGATGATACTGGATATTGCGCTGCTCGTCTCATTTTTACTCATTGCAATAAGCGGGCTGTGCATATCCAAGGTCGTAATCAACAATATGGAGGACATGCCCGCCGAATCTGCCATAACGCAAACGGCGTCCAATGAGGAGGCTGCTACCGGCGAGGCGGAACAAATGACAGATTTTCCCGCTCAGGGAGGTCGCAATAATGCATGGAAGACGATTCACTATTTCTGTTCGGCTCTGGCATTGCTAATCGTAGGAGTTCACGCGGGTCTCCATTCGAAATTTATCGCCGCCCGGCTCAGATCCGTCGGAATAAAGGAGCTTTCGCGCCCGGCTTGCGCGGTCATGCTTGTGATTGCCCTGGGGCTTGGGGTATACGGAATAACTCAAACAAGCTTTACGAGCTGGCTGTCCATGCCCTTCCGGACGACGCAGGGAGAGGGTCAGCGCGGTATTGATACGACCGGCGACGAAACTGTTTCATCCTCCGATGATGAAAGTCCTGCCGGGCAGTCGGATTCCGACGCGGATACGGGAAGTGAAACGTCCGTTCGCTCCGACGCAGAGCGCATGGGAGGACACGGCCAGTTCGAACAGTTCAGTTTCACGCGGCTTTTGTCTACTCTGGCTGGCTTTGCGGGCATAATGGCGCTTGTCGGCACGATAACGGCGTTGATAGATAAAAGGCGCGCGTGCTTATCCGCGAAACGCACGAAGTGACGTACCCGCCTACACCCTGTCTATGCCTGTCATTTCCAGAAGCGCCGTCTTGAGCGTCGTATAGCGTCGGGTGATAAAGTTATTGTTTACCATCGCCTCGACGCAGGCGCGGCGGCCGACGATCACGGCGAGCTTTCTGGCGCGGGTGATGGCGGTATACAGAAGATTCCTCGTAAACAACATTCCCGGCCCGCCGACGAGGGCTATTACCACGACGTCGAATTCGCTTCCCTGGCTTTTGTGAACCGACATGCAGTAGCTGAGCTTCAGCTGATCCAGATCCTCTGCCATATATTCGGCTATCCTGTCGTCTTCGAAGGCGACGCTCAGGGATCGTTCTTCCTCGTCTATGGACTTTATATATCCTATATCGCCATTGAAAACGCCCGTTCCCTGCTCGTCGCCCCGCGTCCAGATCATGTCGTAATTGTTCTTTATCTGCATAACCCTGTCGCCCGGGCGAAATTCGCCGTCGCCGATTTTCAGCCTCGGCGCGCCGGGCTTCGCGGGATTGATTTCGCTTTGCAGTATCTCGTTGAGCTTGAAAACGCCGCACTCGCCCTTTTTCATCGGCGTCATGACCTGTATTTCTCCCGATCCGTCCATGCCGAGGTATTTTGGCAAACGCCTCGTCACGAGGTCTGCTACGGTTTGCGCGGCTTCGACGGGCGAGTGCTTCGCCTCGAAGAAGCAGTCGCTTCCGGGCGTATTGAAAACCGGCATTTCGCCGCGATTGATGCTGTGCGCGTTTTTGACGATATAGCTCATCGCGGCCTGTCTGTATATATGACTTAGCCTGTTGACGTTTATGACGCCCGACTCGACGAGATCCCTCAACACGTTTCCCGCTCCTACGGATGGCAATTGATCCATATCGCCCACCATCACAAGTCTCGTGGATGACTTGAGCGCCCTTAAAAGCGCCTGCATGAGAAATATATCGACCATGGACATTTCGTCTATTATGACGGCGGCACAGTCGAGGCGGTTGTTTTCGTTCACCGTAAATCTGCCCGTATCCCCATTATATTCCAAAAGGCGGTGAATCGTCGTCGCGTCCTCGCCCGTCGCCTCCTGCATACGCTTCGCGGCGCGGCCCGTGGGAGCGCACAGCGCGACCTTGCCCTTAAGCTTTAAAACCCAGAGCACATACCTTACGCAAGTCGTCTTTCCCGTGCCGGGGCCGCCTGTCAATATGCTCACGCGCTCGCGGCACGAGCGCACTACGGCAAGTCGCTGCTCATCGGAAAGCGTTATGCCGCACTGAGATTCGTATCCCGCTATGCTCTTATCAAGATCATCCCCGACGTCTTCGTCCGGGCGAAGCATATTGGCAAGCAGCGCCGCCACGTCGCGCTCGGCGTTATAAAGTCTGTTTAAATACACCCTGTCCTCGCGAACGACGAGCGCGCTTTTCAGGGTCATGGCCATTATCGCCCTGTCTATGAGGCTTTCGTCCACTTGCAAAAGCTCCTGCGCGCGATACGTCAAAACCGCTTTTGGAAGATAAACATGGCCGTCGTTTGATACCGCCTGTTCCAGCACAAAGCGCAGCGCGCAGGAAATTCTATGCTCGCTTTCATGCGCCACGCCGATTGACATGGCTATCGCGTCTGCGGTTTTAAAGCCTATGCCGTCTACCTTGTCCGAGAGCATATAGGGATCGGAATTGACGACGTTAAACGTATTGTCCCCGAATTCCTTCATGACGCGTTGCGCCATATTCAGGCTCATGCCAAGGCTTTGCAGATAGAGGATGATTTTACGGCTTTGTCGCTGTTTTTCGTAGCTTTCGGATATGCGCCTGGCGCGCTTTGCGCCTATGCCGGGAACATCCCCGATTCGCGTCGGGTCGTCGTCCAGAATATCGAGCGCGTCGGCGCCAAAGTGATCGACTATGATCTTTGCGGTCTTTTTTCCTATTCCCTTTATCAAGCCGGAAGCGAGGTATTTCTCGACCTCCGAGGCTGATGTGGGTTTAATGCTTTCGACGCTCGTCACTTTGAGCTGGCGGCCATATTCGCGGTGCTGCGTCCAGTCGCCCGAGACCTTAAGCCTTTCGCCCTCGACAAAGGACGGCAAAACGCCCACGCAGGTTACTTTTTCTTCTCCCGTCCTGAGCGTTATGACGCTGTATCCGTTATCGTCGTTTCGAAACACGATGTTTTCGAGCACACCTTCTATTTCCGACATAGAACCTCCCGATGGATTAAAGCCGCGCCTGCGTTCTGAAATAGCGCTCCTGCCGCGCGACGCGGCGAAGGAAGTCATTCATCGCGGCGTCTTTTGACAATATGTTGAAAGCCCGCTCTACGGCTTTGACGAAAACCCGGTCAAGCCCCGCGATCCCCGAGCGGTAAATGGGACACATCGCCCGCGAGCGCGCGTCCATCCTGGCTTTCCACGCGCCGTCTTTGCAAAGTACGGGCGCGAGCGGAAAAACCCTGCAAAGAAAAGGTCTGCTCGGACGCTCGCACATTTTGTCGCAAACGAGTACGCGGCACCTGTCCGACTCCACGACATGTCCCCAGTCCCCCGCGACTTCCGTGGGAAGGAGCATTACGCCTCCCTGTCCGTCATCGTCGGGGCGGCAGCACGCGCTGCCGCACATCAGCCCGCAATCGGACTTAAGGGGAGTTAAATCCCCTATGGCGTCCCTCGCGTCAAGAATTATCCGTTCCACCTGCGTCTCCTTAAAAATATCTCTTGCAATTTACTCCTCGTGATGATA
>JAUNBY010000225.1 GCA_030526935.1 Clostridia bacterium | reverse complement strand
CGCCGTATTCGTCGCCGTCGTCTACGCCGTCGTCATCGTATTCGCCGTCGTATACATCATCTTCGCCGTCATCGTATTCGTTGTCGCCGTCCGCGCCGCCGCCGTATTCTCCGTCGTCGAAATCGTAATCCCCCGCGTCTTCGTCGTCGAGATCATAGCGTTGCGCGTCGATGTCGTCGTAGCCGTAATAACGGTCGTTCAATTCGTCGTAATCTTCGTCGTACCTCAGCGCGCGGCTTTTAAAGCGCTGAACCGGCTCGTAAATCTCCGCCTCGTCTATCCCGTCGTCCACCACCATGCGCCTTTTTTTGAACCATAACCAGTAAGGGCGCCATCTGAGAAGCCAGACTATCCAGTCCATGGCGATTCCCAGGGCGACGAGCGCTATGAGAAGCCACACCCAATTGTCCGCGAACCAGCCTAACATCGCCGCCCCGCTCGACTGAGTCTGAGGCGACGACGCGAACATATTGGACACCGCCGCCGCGAGGGAGCGCATCCAGCCGAGCATGGCGTTTACAAATCCCTGCGCGAAATCAGATTGCATTTATTTATCCTCCCGGCTCAATGCGACGTTGTCGTTCTTGATATGGTGACGCTTACGGTTTCGGGGGTTATCTCTCCGGCTATGCTCGGATAGTTATCCGCCGTAAACTCGAGGGGAAGTTCATACTGTCCGTAGGTCAGCCCCGCGAGGTTGACGCTTACGCTCACGTCTCCCCTGGTAAGCCCCCTCACCAGCGTATAAGGCCCCGTAACCCTCAGATCCACGCGCGGGGCGGACAGGGTGACAGAGCAGTCGTCCGGCGCGTTGACGCTCTCGACCGCTATGTTCGAAAAGCGCTTTACGAGGCTCTCCTCGACTATGGACACGTAAACCGTTATATCCTCTATCGAAAGATTTTTTATCCCCGTTATGGACTGCACCTTGGCTATCGCGGTGAACGACTGCCGGGCGCTTGAAACGTCCACGGGAACTATCGTCAAAGACTCCACCTCGTCAAGAAGCTCGGCTTCTCCCGCCACGGTTATGCTGTCGGGCGATATCTCGACGCTTTCGACTCTGTATCCCGACGGGGGAGTGCCCGTTATGACGTCCTGCGAGTCGGAGGATATCGAAAGCCTCTTCTTCGGGTAGATGTCAAGCGCCACTGACACGGAATTGGCCGAGGTCGTAAGGGTTTCGGAGAGGACGACGTCGTTCGAGTCGAGAAGCGCGAAGTCCTCTATCCTCGTAAGCGGCGCGGTTCTTCCCGACACGTCTACCTCGACCAGCGCGCTTGACAAGAGCTGCACTACGGACTGCGGGCCTGTGACGATTATCTGGGAGGGGTTGACGCGCGTGACGGAATACCAGTAGTTGTCCGCGTCCCCTCCGGTGAGCACCGTATTTACCGGAACATAGCGCTGATCCTGATCTTCGACTTCGATTGTTACGTACTCGGGCCAAATCTGTTTGACCGTCCCGTAGGAAGTCGTCGCGCGCAGCATTATGTCGCTGGTTCCCTCGTCGCGCACGCTCGAAAGGTCGAGTTCCACCCTCACGTTATCGCCCGTCACTCTCGAATACGACGATTGGGGCGCGTCTATCACGACGCGAGCCTTTCCGATGTCCGCTATATCCGTCAGCAGCGCGAGTCCCCTGCCGGACAAAACCGCCTGGCCGCTTACGGATATATCCACGTCCGATACGGTCTTCTCGCGGGTTATCGAGGGGTTAGTCGAAATAACGTAGCTCCAGAGGAATACCGCCACCAGCAAACTCAACAGCTTCAGCGGCCATCCCTTAGTCGCCGCGTGCAACACGCGCTTTCCGAGGCGCGCCGACATCGCTTTTAACTTCGCCTTATTCATCCCGCGCATCCTCCTCCGCGCCGTTGAGCCACTGTAAAAACGACAACTGCTTAGGAACGAAAAGCTCCGTCAACAACGCCGTGAGCGACTTTTTATCGAGGTAACGGGTCAGATGCCCGTCTCTGGCGGTGGAGATGGTGCCCGTCTCCTCGGAAACTATCAAAGCCACGGCGTCGGTCGTCTCCGATACGCCTATGGCGGCCCTGTGGCGGGTTCCAAGCTCGCGGCTGAGGGAAATGTCGTCGGTAAGCTGCAATATGCAGGCGGCGGCGACGATTCGATTGTCGTTTATTATAACCGCGCCGTCGTGAAGCGGGGTATTGGGTTCGAATATGTTTTCGACGAGCGCCGCTGAAATCTCGGCGTCGAGGCTCGTGCCGCTTGCGATTATATCGCCCAGTCCCGTCTTTCTCTGAACGACTATCAACGCGCCTATGCGCTTTCTCGAAAGGTCGGTCAGCGCGTTTACCAGTTCCAGTACGATTTTTTCGGAGCCGGAATTGTGATCGACGCCTATAAGCCGCGACCAGAAACCGGAGCGGCCTATCTGACCCAGCGCGCGCCTGAGTTCCGGCTGAAAAAGCACCACGAGGAGCACTATTCCCGTAGAAACTATCTGCTGGAGAATCCAGTTGAGGGTGTTGAGCTGCATAAGCTCCGACACCCACGTGCTCAGGAGCACTATCGCGACGCCCTTTAAGAGAGAGCTTGCGCGGGTGTGTATGAAAAGCCTTATCAGATAGTATATTATAACGGCGACGATCAGTATGTCCAGAATTATATACCAGTCCGGCTGCACAAACGTCGTGGAGATCAAAGAGCCTATCTGTTGGAAAACATTCTCGATCCAGGCCACGCCGTCACCTCCAGACAAATATGGTCGCCCACTACATTATAAATCATTCGCGCCATTTTTCCAAGTATACTCGCAAATTTTCCCGGCGATTTCACGCGTTGACAACATGGCTTTGTGCGCGCGAAAATCCGCGCCTCAAAACGCGAGACGTTATGTTTGACGGCGAACGGCGCGATAAAGTGTCCTCTAAGAAATATAAAATCTGTTAAGAATAAAATACGAATACTTTTCGAACGCTTTAATCAGTTCAGCCTCGCGAGCGCCTCGGGGACGCCGCCCCGCGCAAGCGTCCAAAGACAGAGGCTCTCGCCGTCCCTGGCGACGCCGGTAAAACATACGGAGTCCGCGTTTACGGCGACGCGGGGGCCTTCGTCGTAGTAATTGAGCCGCATATACTCGCTTCCCAGAAGGGACTCCGCGCTAAAATCCGACAGGTCAACGGCTGTGATATCGTCGTATATATTCTCCCAGCGCTCGTTGTAGCGCGCGACAAACATGTACGCCCGTCCGTCCCGAACGTCTATGAGGGAGCCGAAATCGACGGGTATATCCTCGAGCGCGACGCCCTGATAAGTCACGCGCTTTATGCACATGTCGGGCACCGGCTCGTCCGAGAGGTAGTCGTGCCTTACGCCGTATATCACGCCGTCGCGAACCATGGTATATTCGTCGTAGAATCCGTCCTCGTAGCTCCCAGTGCCTGCCAGCAACACGGCGTTTTCGCCGTTGAGATCCGCCGCGTAAAGCCCGCGACCGTTATCTATCATCTCAACGTCGTCGCCCGCGTATACGTAGAATTCGTTCAGCGTATATATTATCCTGTCGCCTTCGAAGCCCACAAGCGTCGCGCCCTCGGGGGTGATACGCCTCGTTTCGCCCGTCGAAATATCCGCGCGGCACAGACTTGCGACCGATTCGACCGTTTCCATGGCGCTTATGTCCGCGTACTCCGAGGCGTCGAGATAATAAAGGCAGTCCTCGTATTCCGCGACGGGCTTTACCGCGCCCGAATCCGCGGTTGTGAGTATCCGCGTCCTTTCTACGGCGCCATTCTCGATTTTAAGGCGATCTGTTCCGATGTAAAACGAGTCTTCGCCTTCCACCGCCGCGAATTCATCTATTTCACCGGTATATAATACCGTCGCGTTCGCGTCGAGTATTATAACGCTTATCTCGCCGTCGATATCGACGCACGCCGCGACGCATTCGCCGACCGCGCCCAGTATATATCCATTGTCCGCGTAAAGCTCTCGAATATCGCCATTCTGCCCGTCTATCCGGTAAATCCCCGGGTTTCCGTCCTCGTCCATTCCCGAATAGATGAGCGCCGCGTCTGAGAACGCCGCGTATCCTCCCAGCGTGGCGGCTCTCGCTCCGGCGCACGACAGACACAATATCATAATAATTATTAAGAAATGGTTCCTCATTTCATTCACACCACCTTTCACATACTTATCATTTAATTATACTGCATATCACCTGACAAGTCAACCGGTGACACATTTTCCACACATTTTTTCCACATATTTATACTAAAATACCATTATAGTCAACCAGCCTGTATAATGGGAGGGCATACCTTGAGCGCATGCGAGTATCTCATCGGGGCCGGCGCGGCGAAAGCCGGAACGACGCTATTATACGATCTTATGAAGGATCATCCCGCGTTAAGGGTCGGAAGGGAAAAGGAAATCCATTATTTCGACAGAACCGATTCGCCCGACAGGGCTGAATACGACGCGCTTTTCCCAAAGGGGGGAACGCGCTTTGACGTGACGCCGATATACATGTACTATGAAGACTGCCCCGAAAAGATCGCCTCCACTATAGGAACCGGCGGGGTAAAAATCGTGATACTTCTTCGCGATCCGATAGAAAGGGCGCGGTCGCATTACAACATGAGCAAGTATCAGGGGCAGGAAAAAATTTCCTTTGAGGAGAGCTTTGAAACCGAAGCCGCGCGCATAGCCGCGAACGACCACGACCGGCGGATATACAGCTATTTCTCAAGGGGACTTTACGCGAAACAGCTCGACAACATATATAAATACTTTCCGAGGGAAAACGTGCTCGTGACGATCTTCGAGGACTTTGTGTCAAACCAGCAGCGTTCAATCGACGCCATATGCGACTTCGCCGGAATCGAGCGGATAGCGATCAGACAGACCGCCTCAAACGTAGGCGTACATCAACTCAAGATAGGCTGGATAGACAGCGTAATAAGGACGCTAATGCGCAAAACCCCGAAGGCCCTTAAATTCAAGCCCCTCAGAAGCCTTAAGCACGCGATCAACAAAACACTGGCCAAGCCCGTAAAAAAACAGCCCCTCGACGCGGAGTTCCTGGGAAAACTCAAGGATTACTATATCGAGGACGTAATGCGGTTAAATACGGTGTACGGCCTGGATACGTCGAAGTGGCGGAATTTCGAAGCGAAGGGCTGATATTATCGCTCACTTGGGTAATCCTGCCCCGCTAAACAGTCAACCTTACGCAACGACGACGCCCGTAGGGGCGCCTGCCCTCTCCTTTGGAGAGGGTGCCCGCGAAGCGGGCGGGTGAGGTTCGCGCCCGCCGGCCCGTAATCCGCGGGTTTGCGGCCGAGTGTTGGTTTGGCCGTTCCCCATGCGCCGCCCGCTGTCGGCCTCATGCCGCGCGGTAGGCAAGCAGGCGGGAGCGGGGAGAGGCAAGGAAGAACGGCGTGCCGCCTCCAAAAGCCCCTCCTGGCTGAAAGCCGCGCGTAGCGCCAAGGAGAGGTGGCAGGGCGAAGCACTGACGGAGAGGTTCCTCTCGCGGCAGCAGG
>JAUNBY010000224.1 GCA_030526935.1 Clostridia bacterium | reverse complement strand
CCCGCGCCCCCACCTCGGGTCGCGGAAAATGTTCACATTGGGCGACCAGAAGGTCAATCCCTTGTAAATATCGCGATCGCCCTGTTTAGACACGGCGTTGTATTTCGCGCGACCTTCGGTGGCGATTGTGTCGGCGATGCGCTTTACGAGGCTGACGTCAAATGTCGCCGCCAGGCCGATAGCCTGCGGGAAAACAGTCGCCGTGCCCGCCCGCGCGACGCCGTGTAAAGCCTCGTTCCACCAGTTGTACGCGGGTATGCCAAGCCTCGGGATGCCTTGCGAATCGTATCGCAAAAGCGACGCCTTTTCCTCCAATGTCATTCGGTCGACCAGTTCACTTGCCCTTGTTAATGCCATATCCATATCCATGTTCTCCTTTTTCACAATAATCTTATCACAACGCGGAGACAATCCCCAAGAAATCGACCGACAACGAATACGTTGCGTTGCCGAAAACGCTCACCATAGCAAGTCGATTGGCAGCCGAATGATGTTTTCCGTCCGTCCGGGACGGCTGTATATATTCAGGCCATACTCGTTTGAATAAAACAGCTTGAGACGCTGATTGACGTTTATCAGACCGAATCCGTTCTTGCCCTTGCGTATAACGCCTCTGGCCAGGTTGTCTTGAATGTCTTTAAGGACCTCGGGATCTATTCCGGAACCGTTGTCGCTTATGGACATTTCGAGCATATCGTCGCAATTATGTATCTCTATCTCGATCTTCAACCGGCTTTGATTCGCCGCGGGCTGGCTGTGCAGTATGGAGTTTTCGACCAGCGGCTGGAGAAGAAACTTTGGTATGGGAAGATCGAGACATTCGTCGTCCACATCGACCGACCAGCTTATCGAGCCGCCGTAGCCGATATTTTCTATCTCGAGGTAGTACTTTATCATCTCTATTTCCTCGCGGATGCTTATGGTATCGCGCCCCTTGCTCAGGGCGATGCGGTAAAAGCGCGATAGCGCGTCGAGCGACTTGAGCGCGTCTTCCTTGTGTTCCATCATCATGCAAAGGCGCAACGTCTCAAGGGCGTTATACAGAAAGTGAGGATTTATCTGCTCCTGTAAAACCTTAAACTTATACTTCTCTATTTCGAGGTCATGCTGTCTGGTGTCGTTAATGAGCTTGATATTGTCGCGTATGAGAGTGCTGAAGGATATGAGCAGCTGATCCATCTCGTCGGGGTTTCGTATGTCTTCAAGCATATGATCCAGGCGATCTGGCAGCGTCCTGGTGTTTTGACCGGTCGCGTAGTCGATATCGCGCACGGCGCTGTAGTAGCGTTGCAGGCGACGCGTTTGAAGGTTTGAGAGCACGACGCTGACCATCACGGACAATATGAACGTGGCGGTCAGTATAAATATGTACGTGCTGCCAAGCGCTTCCCACGCGTTGACGCTCATATCCATAGGGGCACAAATCGTAACTATCCAGTCGAGATAGGGGATTTCTTGTTTTGTTATAAGCCGGTGATCGTCGAGCGCATAGCCCGAATGTTCATCGACCGTCGATTGCAAAACGTCGGCCAGGCTTTCCGAAGGCTCGCTCGTACATATGATTGCGCCCTCGGAATTGGTTATGGTTATGCTGCCGGCGCTTAATGTATCGGCATATTTAAGGAAGCTGTCCGCCTGGCATTCGACCAAGCATACGGCAATAATGCTGCCGTTTGTGCTGTAAATACAGCGATAGAAAGAAACCAGATCGGCCTGGGACAAATAGCGGTGGCTCAAGTAAAAGCTGCCCTGCGTGAGGAGTATATAGTTGAGCTTGTTGAGCGACACCTTGCCGAGAAGTTGGGGATATTGCTCTGTCAACGTTTCGAGGGACTCCATATTAAAGAAGTTTTTATGATCGGAGCCGCGCAGAAACGGTATGTTATCCGAGAAGATGCGAATGCGGGAGACGTTGTAGAGTATTTCGAGGTTGGCGACATTGCCGCGAAGGTTTTCATAACGAGTAAGCTCGTTATAGGTTTGGGTTTCGGGCGTGTAATGCGGTTCTGA
This sequence comes from Clostridia bacterium, assembly GCA_030526935.1. Classification (GTDB taxonomy): domain Bacteria; phylum Bacillota; class Clostridia; order Christensenellales; family Aristaeellaceae; genus JAUNBY01. The sequence continues at coordinate 3,513 of JAUNBY010000224.1, read as the reverse complement.
CAACTGATTGAGTATATAATTTGACAGGTTCTCGCTGGCGAGGCGTATCTCTTCTATGCGGTTGCCCAGGTTAAGGCTGACCATATTTGCCTCGCTTAGCAGATTATCGATCCGCTGTCTCTCAAAATGGTCGCTCGTTATATGAAGCACCAGCATAAGCGTTACCAATAGCGGAATAAGCGCCGTGATGAGCAGAGCCAGAAGATACTTATTCCTGAAATTTAATGGTACATGCTTGATAAGCCCCGCATATTTTGACGATATACTCATGCGCATACCTCCCACGCCGTTTATAACCAGTATAGCAATGCGCGAGAAAAAAATAAAGGATAAAACCGCATGTCGATAAGAATTTATAAAAAGAGCATAATTATTTGAATTGTTGATCTTCGGCCAATGCGATATACTTAATCCAGAAAGTACATGAGAAATGTACGCAGAAAGGGGATTAATACCATGAAGAAAGCATTGGCAATCATACTTGCGCTGACTCTCATTATCGGCGCGACCTGCGCGATGGCCGAAATCACCATCTACGGCGCGGCCACCAACACAAGCGACTATCCGCAACAGCTCTTCAGCGCGTGGGACGAGCAATTCGATTTCCAGATCAATTACGAGAACGAACCGGGCTATTCGGACACCGTGAACATGCTGACAACTATGCTTGCCTCGGGAGATGACAGCGTAGACGTGTTGTGGATCGACGAGATCATGTATCTCGCTTTCACCCGCGCGGGCTTCCTGGAGCCGCTTGACAGCGCCATATCGGACGACGAGTTGTCCGTCTTCCTCGAGGATTACATCGATATGTTCATGAAGTATGACGGAAGCCTCTATTCCGTTCCCGCCAACCTCGCGCCCATCGCGATGTACGTCAACAACGAGATGTACGAAGCCGCCGGAGTTGAGGTTCCCACTAACGAGCAGGAATTCATCGACGCTCTGGTCAAACTGACCGACGCCGAAAACGGCGTATACGGACTGGTGCTGTCGCTTGACAAGGCGTCGCACTTGCAGGACAACCTCAACCTTTTCAGCCTCATGTTCGGCGGCAATTACTACGACTTCACCCTTGAGGGAACGCAGAGGGCCGTCAAGTTCCTCTATGACCTCATCAATACCTACGGCGTCGTCAGCAAGGACTGCCTGAGCTACGACAACACCGCCGAACAGCAGGCGTTTATCGACGGATACGCCGCGACCTGCATCGAGTGGAACTTCACCGCCGACGTAGAAGCCGCCGGAAAATTTGGACCGGATAAGATCAGCTGGGTCAACATGCCGACATTCGTCACCAACGCCGCGCCCTATTCCTGCTGGATGTGGGTAATAAACGCCAATTCGCAGAACAAGGAAGAAGCCTTGGAGTTTGTCAAGGCTCAGCTCGACGCGGAGAATCAGGCTATATATCAGTTAGCGACCTGGAATGGAATGCCCGCGAACATGGAGGGCTGGACCATCGACGCCATCACAAACGGCATGCCTAACGTCGCGGCGCTTTGCAACTCCTACGTCGCCGCCGATTCATTCGTCGCCCGCACGCTGTCCACCCGCCACAGCGAATACATGGACGTCGTAACCGGTACCGTGCAGCGCTACCTGCTGGACGAGATCTCCTTTGAGGAGTGCATAGAGACCTGCCAGAGCCAGACCGCCGAAATACTCGCTAACGCGGCGGCATAACGAAATATGAGTAAAGCGGCGGGGCGACGCAAGTTGCCCGCCCCGTCGTTATGCTCGCGATGCTCATTACGCGGCTCGCGCCGGAGCAATTTGGACGGAGGAGTGGATATGCAGCTTTCACTTACGGGACGAGTAAAGAAGAACAGCCTTCAACGGCGGATGGTTTTGCTCGCATGGGCCTTTATACTTCCGGTATTGCTCGTGCGCGTTTTCACTACGGTCTATCCGGTAATACAGGTGTTCTACTACAGCCTTCTGGACTACGACCTGATTAACAGAACTAAGGAGTTTACAGGGCTGACAAACTTTGCAAAGATTTTTTCGGATGTAACGGTTCAGCAGGGTATAGGGTTTACCGTGGAGTACACGCTATGCTCGCTGGCGTTGATAATCGTGCTGGGAATCATGTTGGCGCTTTTGATGAAATTCGAGTTTCGGGGACGAAAGCTCATCAGAACTACGGCTCTTCTCCCATGGGGCATGCCTATGATTATCATCTGCATGGCGGGGCGCTGGATGTTTAACGACACCTATTCCATAATCAACGACATGATAAGGCGCGTGTTCGCCCCCAACTTCCATTACTCCTGGTTATCGGAGACGAACGGCGCAAAGGCGGCGGCGATAATACTCAACGTGTGGAAAAATACGCCGTTTTTCGCGATAATGCTGCTGGCGGCGATGCAGGGCATACCGGACGAGTTGTACGAAGCCGCGCGCATAGACGGCGCGAACGGCGTGCAGATACTGTTCAGGATAATGCTTCCATATGTCATGAAGACAATGGTTATGACGATAATATTCGTAGGCGTCGGACAGATCAACAGCTTTGACATAGCATATGCCATGACCAGGGGAGGCCCGGGTTCGTCAACCGCTCTTATCGCCTACAGGCTATATCTCGTGGCGACGAAGAACATGGACTACGGCTACGCCTCCGCGCTGAGCGTCGTTATGTTCACGTTTACGGCGATATTCGGCGGCATCGGGTTGTTTGCGCACAACCGCATCGATTACTGAGGAGGACGCTATATGAAAATGAAGTTATACAAACGGGCTTTGATATGGCTGCTCGTATTGGTCGTGTGCTTTTTTATACTGTGGCCGATCTACTGGATAGTGAAATCCTCCTTTACCTCCAACGACAAGCTTTACGCCATGCCGGTCGAGTATTTTTCCGGTTGGACGCTCGACAGCTACAGGACGCTTTTCGGTAATACCGAAAACACATGGCAGTATATAATCAACACGCTTCAAATCACGCTTGGCACGCTGGCGTTATCGACGGTTCTTTGCGCGCTTGGAGGCTATGCCTTTGCGCGCACGAAGACAAAGGGCATTATGGCGGCGTTCACGTTCATCGTGTTTTCCACGATGATTCCCAGCACCGTTACCGTAATTCCGCTGATGGTTCTCATGCGCACATTGAAGCTTACGGACACGGTGCGCGGGCTTATCATACTGTACTTTTCGGCCGTAATACCCTTCTCGGTGACCATGTATTCGACGTTTATAAGCCAGGTGCCGAGGGCGCTCGAGGAAGCCGCGTGGATTGACGGGCTTACCGTCCCCGGAGCGTTTTTCCGCATAATCTTTCCGCTTCTCAAGCCCGTCATCGCGACGCTTTGCATAATCAACTTTATCACTTGCGTAAACGAGTTCTTCTACCCGCTTATATTTACTACGCGCAGGGTAAAGGTGCTGAGTATGCTGATTTACAACGTCCCGCGCACAAGTCAGTGGCAAGACCCGTGGGATACCATCAGCGCCTCGGGATGCATCATGCTTTTGCCTACGATACTGTTTATACTGTTCTTTGAGAAAAAC
>JAUNBY010000223.1 GCA_030526935.1 Clostridia bacterium | reverse complement strand
CCTTGAATCCGTTTTCTCTGTGCTGGCGGGATGGCTTATACTCGGACAGAAACTAAGCGTTTACGAATTGTCCGGATGCGCGCTCATGTTCGCGGCAATAATACTCGCGCAGACCGACAAGGGCACACAAAAACCCCGGGTATGACGAGGTCATCTCTTTGCGAGCTTTTGTATGTCCGTATTCGCCCCGGCGACTATGAGATGGTCGTCATGAGAGAAAACGCGAGCGGCGTCGATTATCGGCGTTATATGAGCGCCCTGTTTTATGCCTATGATATTTATGCCGTATTTCGTCCTCAGCTGTAAGTCCCTTGGGGACTTGTCGAGCCATTCCCTGGGCGTCGCCATTTCCATTATGGCGTAATCGTCGGACAGAGGGATATAGTCAAACGCTCCGGCGGCGCTGTAGCGCATAGCCGTTCGAAAGCCCATGTCCCTCTCCGGGAACACTACTTCGTCCGCCCCGACCTTTTTGAGAAATTTAGCGTGCAATTCACTGTCCGTCTTCGCGACGACGTGCTTAGCCCCCGCGTCTTTCAAAAGTATTGTTATGCCGAGGGATGATTGAAAGTTATCGCCGATGCACATGAAGCACACGTCGAAATTGCTCACGCCAAGCGATGCTATGACGGTTTCGTCCATGCAGTCGCCTACAAGGGCGTTTGTCACGTCGGGAGCTATGTGATTGACGGCCGCCTCGTCGGAATCGATGACCATTACCTCGCAGTTGCGTTGAGCCAGCTTCACCGCCAGATTGCGCCCGAACCTTCCCAATCCGATAACAAGCATAGAGGTCATATATTTTCTCCAATCGTTTTATTCCGCGCCCATTATAGCCGTTATGGTCTGATAAGTCAAGAGAATCCGGTAGTATCTGATTATGCGTATATTTCGATATAAACGCGAAATTGCCTGAATTCCACAGCCTCGCGGTTGAAACTTAACCCGTAAGGCTGTATACTGTAAGTCACGATAATTGAGGAGTGTTGTTATGGTACGCACGCGTTTCGCGCCAAGTCCCACGGGATATCTGCATCTGGGCGGATTGAGGACGGCGCTTTATACTTATCTTTATGCTCGCAGAATGGGCGGAAGCTTTATACTTCGAATAGAAGATACCGACCAGGAGAGGGAAGTTCCCGGCGCTATCGACAAGATATACCAGTCGATGAAGCTCGCGGGTCTCAAGTACGACGAAGGCCCCGACGTAGGTGGCGAATATGGGCCTTATATACAGACGCAAAGGCGCGATATATACTTGCCCTACGCTCAAAAGCTCGTAGAGCTTGGCGGAGCGTATTATTGCTTTTGTACAAAAGAGCGCTTGGACGAAGAACGCGCCAAGGCCGAAAAGAACGGCGGTCAGTTCAAATACGACAAGCACTGCCTGCATCTGGATAAGAAAGAGGCGCAAAGGCGCATAGAGGCGGGAGAGCCATATGTCATCCGCCAGAACATACCAGCGACCGGAACCGCGTCATTCGACGACGCCCTTTACGGACACGTGGAAGTCGATTGCTCGACGCTTGACGACAACGTACTTATAAAGGCCGACGGGCTTCCGACGTATAATTTCGCCAATGTCATAGACGATCACACAATGGGCATCACCCACGTCATGCGCGGAAGCGAATATCTCTCAAGCGCCCCCAAATACAATTTACTTTACGAATCCTTTGGCTGGCAACCGCCGATATACGTGCATCTGCCGGTAGTAATGCGCGACGCGACGAGAAAGCTCAGCAAGCGCTATGGAGACCCATCATTTGAGGATCTTCTCGAACAGGGCTATCTTCGCGAGGCGATAATAAACTTTATAGCGCTTCTCGGATGGAGTCCGAGGAGCGAGAGGGAGTTTTTTACCCTCGAGGAACTTGAACAGGCGTTCGACCTCGAGGGACTTAACAAGTCTCCGTCTATATTCGACATGAACAAGCTCACATGGTTCAACGGCGAATATATAAGAAAACTCACGCCCGAACAGTTTTTGTCCGCCGCGACGCCGTGGCTTGAAAAGGCTCTGGATAAAGACAAATTCGACTTTAAGAGAATTGCATCCCTACTGCAAAACAGAACGGATGTGTTGAATCAGATACCGGATATGGTCGATTTCCTCGCCCAAATGCCCGAATTCAGCGATGAACTGTACGTCAACAAGAAGATGAAGACCAATCCCCAGGTCGCCCTTAACGCGCTTAAGGCGCTCAGGCCCGTCATCGCCGGAATAGAGGACTTTAATGAAACGAACATACACGACGCGCTCATGTCGCATATAGCGTCTCTCGGAATGAAGACCGGACAGGCGCTTTGGCCTATGCGCATAGCCATATCCGGAAAACAGGCTACTCCGGGAGGAGCTGTAGAGATAGCGTATCTTATCGGGAAAGATGAGACGCTAAGGCGAATGGACGCCGCCATAGGCAAATTGGAGGCGTAAAATGGCTCAGACAGTGACCGAGAAGATAGGCTTCTGGCGCACGAGAATATGGCTTTTTAATAAGATGTGCGGCATGGCCAGACATAATATGCTCAACTGGGTTCCGGATAAGACGTTTATAAAGCTGCAATACTATCTCAAGCTCGGACGCCGCCTGAATCTGGAGAAGCCTGCGCTGTACAACGAAAAGCTTCAGTGGATAAAGCTATACGACCGAAAGCCTATATACAATAAATTCGTCGATAAGATAGCCGTCAGGGACTACGTCGCCCGAACCGTGGGCAAAAAGTACCTCGTGCCCATGATATGCACCTGTGACAGCGAGGATGATATACCCTGGGATGAACTGCCAAGGAAATACGTGCTCAAATGCTCTCACGGTTCGAGTTGCAATATCATACAGGACGGAAAAAAGTCGGAGAGCGTCATAATGCGCGAACGGGCGAGGCTTCCGGAGTGGATGAAGCGCAACTGGTACTGGTTCAGCCGCGAGTGGCCCTATAAGGACGTAAAACCCCGGATACTGATAGAACAATACCTCGAAGGGCCGTCGGGCGACGTTCCATATGATTATAAAATACTCTGCTTTGACGGAAAGCCGGTATATATAATCGTCGACGTAGATCGCTACAGCGACCATAAGCGCAATTTCTACGACGTAAACTGGGTAAGGCAGGATATGTTCAACAGGCATCCGGGATACGACGGGGACATACCGCGCCCGGAACGCCTCGATGAAATGCTCGACGTCGCGGCAAAATTATCTAAAGGAATCAGGCATATACGAATAGACCTCTACGACGTCGAAGGCAAAATATACTTTGGCGAGATGACATTCTTTCACGGCTACGGCATGGAGGTGTTCAGGCCGCGCGAATTCGAGCGGAAGCTCGGGGATTTAATTTCACTTAACGGAGGAAAGAAGAACTGATGAGCAGTGGCTTTTTTGTACAGTTGCATATGCATACGAGCGAATCGAGCAGATGCGGGTGCGACTGTGCCGAGGACATGATAAAAGCGTGTAAAAAAGCGGGATACTCTCTGGTCGTAGTGACCGATCACTTTTTCAACGCGAATATCAACTGCCCGCCCGCAGCGACGTGGCCGGAAAAGATAGAATGCCTTATGCGGGGATATAATCTTGCTAAAGCCGAGGGAGATAGAATAGGCGTCAAGGTGCTTTTCGGCTGGGAGACGAACACAAATGGACCTGAGATACTCACTTACGGACTTGGAAGGGATTTTCTGATGGCGCACCCCGACGTAGCCGAATGGCCGCTGGAGGAATACTGCCGCCGCGTAAAGGAAGCGGGCGCGTTCATCGCCCACGCTCATCCCTATCGCGAAGCGTATTATATAGTTCCATTCACGCCGCGCCCCGAGCTTTACGACGCCATAGAAGTATTCAATTATCACAATAAGTCGAGGCAATGGGATAAAATGGCGGAAAAACTTGCCGACAGAAGCGGAAAGCTGCATATCGCCGGAAGCGACGCGCATCTTGCAAGCGACGTAGGCGGCGGAGCGATGGAACTTCCATGGCCGGTGGATGACATGCCGGGGCTTATAGAGGCGTTGCGAAGCGGTAAGGCTCGCGTAGTGGAACAAATGACATGATGAGAAAGAAGAAATGGCGGGTGTTTTGTTTGCGGGCGATCATCGCGTTTGCGATCGCGTACATTGCGCTCTTTGCGGCGGTTCACATCTGTTCGACAAGGGAGTATCCCCAGGTCAACGCGGATGTCATAATCGTGCTCGGCGCGCGCGTAATGCCCGATGGTGAATTGTCGACCACATTGGAGTATCGAATAAGAAGCGCCTATGAAGCCTATGAAAAGGGCCTGGCGGGCGCGTTTATAGTCACAGGCGCGCAGGGAGCGGACGAACCCGTGACCGAAGCCCGGGCCATGGCGGATTATCTGCTGAGCCGCGGCGTGGATGAGGCGAATATATACATGGACGATAAATCGACGGACACCATCGAGAATATGTCCAACGCCAAGGCGATCATGGAAGAAAACGGCTTTGAGGACGCGCTTATAGTCACAAGCGACTATCATATGACGAGAGCCGTGTGGCTGACAAGGCAGGTTGGAATAGACGCCACCGGATACCCCGCGCCGGGGCCGGATCTGTTGCATAACAGGATAATCGCGCGTTTGAGGGAATCGCTTGCGTGGGTGAAGTATTTACTCGTATACGGGCTATAGCCCTCTCGTCAATTCATACATCATAATTCCCGCGGCGACGGCGGCGTTTAGCGACTCCGCCCCGCCGCGCATGGGAAGCTTTAGCCGCCTCGTCGCCTGAAGACCCACCTCTACTGTGACGCCCCTCGCCTCGCTTCCGACGACGAGTACGAATCTGTCGGCTATCAGACCCCGCGAGTAAAACTCCTCGCCGTCGAGCGCCGAAACTATAATGTCATATCCCGCGTTTTTAAGTTCCTCCAGTCGCTTCGCCAGATTCGGCTCGCTTTTGCGCCCAAGCCGAAAGCCCGATCCCATGGCCGCCCTTTGAACTTTCGGAGAATAAAGATCGGCGCAATCCGCTCCGGCGATTATAGCCTCGAATCCGGCGGCGTCAGCCGTGCGCCATATGGTGCCTACGTTTCCGGGATCCTGAACGCCGTCGAGCGCGACTATGCGACCCGGCCAGGAGGCTATATCGTCGTCCATATCATCCGGAATCACAAATGCCGCGGCGCAGCCTTGAGGGGTTACTGTGTCGCAAACCGCCGCAAGAGCGTTTTCACTCACTTCATATATGGATGCCTGAGTGCCGGCAAACAGCGGCGACAACCCCTCGATTTTTTCTGCTTTCGCGAGCACGTATACGGGCTTAAGCCCGCAGTCCACGGCTTCGGCGAGCATTTTGCCGCCCTCAATCAGCATAAGCCCTTCTTTATCCCTGCCGCGCTTGTCTTTAAGGGTTTTGAGCCTTGCGACGAGCTGATTGCGCGCGCTTGTTATCTTCTCAATCGCCATTCGTTTTCCTCCGCTTTTTTCTCATCGACTCGATTATCCTGTCGAAAACTATAGTCACAAGTCCTGACGCCATCAATGAGTAATACGTGAAAAGCCGCCA
>JAUNBY010000222.1 GCA_030526935.1 Clostridia bacterium | reverse complement strand
CAGTGCTTCGCACTGCCACCTCTCCTTACAGGAGAGGCAGACGCCCCTACGGATTCGTTGTTGTGTAAGGTCGTTTATCTATCGGTGCAAGTAACGATGTAGCCCGTTTAAAACCACGCCGCGCGGTGGTTCCGGGCGTGCAATACACTCCCGGCAAATATCGTTATCCGCAACTCTGCCTGTTCCGGGCGTCCACCGCCCGCGGGCCTACCCAAAGAAGGGAATTAACGTATGAGACTGCGTTTTCCGAGGCATAAGTTTGAGCTGTTTGACACGGTGGGTCTTGACGCCGAGACGATAAAGGTGCTGCGGGCGCTCATAGTGGCGGTCGCGTATGGCATAGTGTGGTCGAACATCACGACGGGCGTCGCGATAACGGGATACTTCAAGGAATTGGGCGCGTCGGACACGCTTTACGGAATGGTTATAGCGCTGCCCGCGATAGCCAACGCGTTTCAGTTCGTGTGCTCGTATTTGCTCGAAAAGACGTGCAAGCCCCGAAAGATGATGCTCATATCGGGCTTTATTCAGCGGCTTATATGGATACCGTTCGCCCTGATACCGTTCATAATACCGATGGAATTCCCGCAGTTGAGGCTGTGGGGCGCTTTCATACTGGCGCTCGTGAGCGCGTCGATGGCGCCGTTTATGAACGTCGCGTTTTATACGATCGCCAGCGACAACGTCCCCATGCGCATACGCGGGCGCTACTTCGCGGTAAGGACGCGCGTGTCCACGTTCGTGGGTCTGGGCGTGGGGCTTATAGTTGGGGTATTGCTCGACAGGCTCCCCGGCTATACCGCTTACGCGGTGGTGTTCACAATCGCGGGCGTCTTCGGCTCCCTTGACATCGCAAGCTACATCCGGCTGTCTGAATCCCATATGGATAAGACCGAGCGCGATACGCCGCTTCTTAAGATGCTTCTGACGGTTCTGAAGGACAAAGAATACATGAGAACCGTTATAGTGCTCACCATGTGGCTGTTCGCGGTTCAGGTGACGAGTCCCTACAACAACGTCTATTCAAAAAGCGTGCTGGGAATGTCCAACTTCGACATAATCCTCACGGGACAGGTGGCCAGCAATCTGTTCCTGATAATACTCATTTCCCGCTGGGGGCGCGCCATCGATACTTACGGCAATAAACCCATATTGCAGGTGAGCGCGTTTTTATGCAGCTTGACGCCTCTTATGTGGGTGTTGATGCCAAGGGGATTCGAGTTCGTTCAGATATTCTTCGCCAACGCGTGGTCGGGCGGCATATACTGCGCGGTTGATCTTACTCTTCAAAACCTGTTCATGAATAAGTCCAAGCCGCATAACCGCTCCATGTACTTCGCGGTCTACTTCCTTTTCTCGCAACTTTTGGGGCTGGCGCTCGGTTCAGCCGTCGGCGGAATGCTTCTCGACAACGTTCTAAGCCCCGTAGACGCGCTTGGCATAACCGTCGGTGCGGCTACCATCACCCGCTATAACGCGCTTTTCTTTATCGGCGGGATTATGCGCTTTGCGATAGCAATCGCCGTTTTGCGCAGGCTTACGGAGGAAAACGCGCAAAGCGTCCCGGTTTTGTTAAGCGGCGGCATTTCCCATTTTAATCACACGCTGTTCGCCATAAAGACCGCCCATAAACGCCGCCGCATCCGCCGCAGGCTCGACCGCGAGGAGGCCGAAGGGCGCGAATAGCAATGGTTCGCGCTAAACCTTATGGCACATCCGAAAATATTACAGGCTCACCAGCGCCTCGAGCACGTCTACCATCTTCTCCATGCTCTGTATGCTTATGTATTCGTATCTGCCGTGGAAGTTGTGCCCGCCGGTCGAAAGGTTGGGGCAGGGCAAGCCCATGAAAGAGAGGCGCGCGCCGTCCGTTCCGCCGCGTATGGGCTGTATGAGAGGCTTTACCGCGCATTTGTTCATGGCCTTTACCGCCCGCTCGACTACGTCCATATGCTTTTCCATTATCTCGCGCATATTGTAATAGCTGTCGATGATATCGCACTGTATAAAGCGCTCGCCGTACTTTTCGCTCAATAAGCCTGTGCAGGCTTTGAAAAAATCCTTGCGCCGTTCGAATTTTACGCGGTCGTGGTCGCGGATTATATACTTAAGCGTCGCGCGTTCCTCGTCGCCGTTTATCGAACAAAGGTGATAAAATCCCTCATAGCCCTCGGTGTGCGCGGGGGTCTCCGCGGCGGGAAGCAGGTTGGCCAGTTCGACGGCTATAAGGGACGCGTTCAGCATTTTATTCTTTGCCGAGCCTGGGTGTATGTTTACGCCGTTTATCGCGACACGGGCGGTCGCGGCGTTAAAGTTCTCGTATTCTATTTCGCCCAAATCGCCCCCGTCGACGGTGTAGGCGTATTTCGCGCCGAAAAAGTCGACGTCGAAGTGATCCGCGCCCTCCCCTATCTCCTCGTCGGGCGTGAAGGCAACGCGAAGTTTCGGGTGGGGTATGCCCTTGTCGGCCAAAAGGCGTTCGCACAGCGTCATAATTTCGGCGATGCCCGCCTTGTCGTCGCTTCCTAAAAGCGTGGCGCCGTCGGTTACTATAATATCCTCTCCAATATGAGTATTCAGCGAGGGAAAATCGCTGACGCGCATTACTATATCCTTATCCGCGTTGAGCACCACATCCCCGCCCTCGTATTTTATGACGCGCTCGTTCAAAGGCGCTGCGGGCATATCGGGAGAAGTGTCCATATGCGCGATAAGGCCTATGGTATCCCCTGGCGCGGTCGCGGGAACGGTCGCGTAGACATAGCCAAATTCGGATACGACGACGTCCTCAAGCCCCATTTCGCGCATTTCTTCGGCCAGCGAACGGGCGAAGGGCATTTGAGCGGGAGTGGATGGCGTAGTGTGCGTATCTTCGCTTGACGCGGTATCGATATGCGCGTATTTGAGAAATCTTTCGGATACCTTCATTTCAATATTCCTTTCGGTTGTTATTGACGCCGCATGTTCAGGGGCTGCCACTTCGTGACAGCCCCTGCGCATCGCCATTTAGTTATTCATATCAAATACCGGCTTGAGGCTCGGATACAGCGCCTCGTAGACGCCGAAGCCGTCCGCGTAAGCCTGGCGGTTGGCGGGGTTGGGCAGGGTTTCGGTCTCGACCTTAAGAACCGTTATGGCCTCGTCGAGATTCGACCATATGCCTGCGCCCACGCCGGCTACGAGCACCGCGCCGTAGGCTCCGCCCTCGCTCGCGGCGGACATGGTATATACGGGAAGCTCGAACACGTCGGCCTGTATCTGACGCCACAGGGCCGACGCCGAGCCTCCGCCGGATGTATATATCTTTTCGGCGGGAGCTATGCGTTTGACGAGGTCGGCGACCTGCTTGAGAGAATAGGTGACGCCCTCCATGACCGAGCGGGTCATGTCCCCCCGGGTCGTCGAGAGGCTCATGCCGTAGAACACGCCCCGGCAGTTTGGGTCCGGATAGGGGCATCGCTCGCCCGCGAGGTATGGCAAAAATACCACGCCGTTGGATCCCGGACGGGAGGACTCCGCCTGCGCGCCCATCAAATCGTATACGTTCTTCCCGTCGGCCTTAGCCTTAACCACGTCGCCCTCGCAAAGCGTGTCCCTGTACCAGCGATAGGCGCTTCCAGCGGCGAGCGTACAGCCGAGGCTGTGCCAGAGTCCGGGGGCGTTGTTGCAAAATACCTGCAATTTGCCGTCGGGATTGTCGTGATAGCCCTTGAAGCCCATGGCGACGTTTCCGGCGGTTCCCACTACGACGCCGAGTATGCCGGGCTTTACAAGCCCCGAGCCGGTCGTCTGTATAACCGCGTCGCCTCCGCCGGCGTACACCTTGAGCCCTTCGGGAAGCCCGGTGAGCCTCGCGGCTTCCTTCGTCACCGTCCCCGCGAGTTCGGTCGATTCGAGGCTTTGCGGGAATATGGACATGTCAAGCCCCGCAAGCTCTATCAGTTCCTTTGACCACGCGCGCCTTTTCGTGTCGAAAAAGCCCGTTCCCGAGGCGTCGGATACGTCGGTCGCGACGACCCCGGTGAGCATGAAGCGTATATAGTCCTTGGGGCAGCAGAATACCTTCATCCTCTCGAAGTTTTCGGGTTCCTCGTCGCGAAGCCACAGTATCTTGCCCCCGGTATAGCCCGTGAGCATGGCGTTGTTTGTGAAGCTTAAAAGCCCTCCGCGCGCCTGGGCCTTTGCGGTTATCCAGTCGCACTGCTTCTGCGTCCTCTGGTCGCACCAGAGAATCGACGGGCGGATGACTTTGTAATCCCTGTCAAGCGCCACAAGCCCGTGCATCTGTCCCGAAAGGCTCAGACCGGCTATGTCCTCCGCCTTGACGCCTGAAGCCTTCATAATGTGATTCGCGCCCTCGCAGATGCCCCTGTACCAGTCCTCGGGGTTTTGCTCCGCCCAGCCGGGCTTTGGGGTGTAAAGCGGGTACTCGACGGTTTTGGAAGCCACGACCCTGCCCGATTCATCCGACAGTATGCACTTGGCTCCCGAGGTTCCGATGTCCAGTCCAACAAGATACCTCATATTGTCAGCCTCCCTGGTTTTTCTTCTTTGATATTTCGTTTATCTCTTCGAAATCGAGCTTGTGTTCCTTTTTATCGCGGATTCTCACGAGGTTTTCCCTGTGCGTATATACCGCGAGCACCCAGATTATAACGGCGAAGGCTATGTAATTCCATGCGCCGAAATGCGCTATGACGCTGGCGATGAGGTAAAATGTCGCCGAGACTATGGATGCTATGGACATGGTGTGCGTCAGTTTTACGACTATCGCCTGGCAGACCGGGAGCATGACGCCTATTATGGGGTCGGTCACGAGTATAAGACCAAGGGATGTGGCAATGCCCTTGCCTCCCTTGAAGCCGAAAAGCACAGGCCAGTTATGCCCTATGACGGCCATGAGTCCGCCGAGCCTCGCGCCCCATTCGCCCATGAGCCAAAGCCCTATGAGGCTGCCCAGCGCGCCTTTCAAAACGTCGCCAAGGAGGGTTATGACGCTTGGAACCCAGCCCATCGTCCTCAAAACGTTGGTCGTTCCCGCGCTTTTGGAACCCTTATGCCTTATGTCGAAGTTTCCTATCGATTTGCTTACGAGCACGCCGGTCTGTATATTCCCCAGCAAATAACCGGCGAGCGCAATGACGACGAGCTTAATTATCACTACCGGTCATCTTCCTTTCCGCGTTCGCGCAATATGAATTTTATGGGCGTACCCTCAAAGCCGAACGACTTTCTGAACTGGTTTTGAAGGTAGCGTTCGTAGGAAAAGTGCATAAGTTTCATGTCGTTTACGAAGAACACGAATGTCGGGGGCTTTACGCCCTGCTGCGTCGCGTAGTATATCTTAAGCCTCCTGCCCGACATGGACGGGGGCTGTACCGCCGCCTGCGCGTCGGCTAGGACTTCGTTCAAAAGCCCCGTCGTTACGCGGTGCGAGGCTTCTTTATATACCTTTCGCACCTCGTCGAGAAGCCGGTTCATCCTCTGACCCGTAAGCGCGGAGATGAACAGAACCGGCGCGTAGTCCATGAATTTGAGCTGGCTTTTGACCTCGAG
>JAUNBY010000221.1 GCA_030526935.1 Clostridia bacterium | reverse complement strand
AGTCGTGGTCGCAGCCGGTTTTGACTGACAGAACCTTGCCGTTGGCGCTCGACAATACGAATACCCTGCGCGAGTTGGAGCCGAAGAATATGCCGTTTGAATAGCGGGTGTCGGAGCCGAAATCGTTGAGGACGTAGCTTATGCCGTTTTGCGCGACGGGGCGTATGAAAGCCGCGTCGCTCGTCGACTGCGTCGTCCTTATGGGTATCCAGCGGTCGGCGACGTTGAGGTCGGACAGCGTTTCAAGCCGCACGTTCGAACCGGCCTGTTCGGGTTCGACGCCTATGGACAGGCTGACCTGCGCCCTGGGATAGAATATATAGCTCCCGTCGGGAACGTAGATGGCCCTGAAATACTGGCTTGTCCTGTCCTTTCGCGAGTGAATCTGAACGTTCGCGCCGGCCTGAAGGTTGTTGCCGTTTCTGGCTATGTCGAGATACCAGCTTTTTTGAGAAAGCGGATGTATGGTAAATGTGCTGGCGCTCAAGTTGGTTATGGTGAAGCGCTGGTTTTTATTGCCGGTGAAGGCGCTTACCGTGATATTGTCGCTTCTCGAAGAAATGCGCTTGCCTACGGTCATGGCCTTGTCCGTGCCCAACTGCCGGAAGGTATATACGCCTTCGGGAAGAGTCATCCCTGTCTCGCATACGTACACGTCAACCACGACGGTTCGCCCGGCGGACGACGAGACAGTTATCTGCGCCGCGCCTACGCCTACGCCCAGCACGTTTCCCGACTGGTCGACGCTCGCGACCGTCAGATCCGACGACTGATAGGTGTTCGACTGGCTGCCGTCGAAGAAATTGACTTCGAGTTTATAGGACTTTTCGGGGAGTATAAGTATTTCGTCGGTGGATATTTCGCAGGTTACGCGCCTTACCACGCGCGAGCGGTATTGATAGACCTGTTGGGAGACCTGACTGGAGGACACGCGCTCGTTGTACCAGCCGCCCGCGTATACCCCGCCGAGATCCTCCAGCGGGGCGTCGAAGGTCTTTTCTTCCCAGCGCCCGCCTTCGACGTTTACCGTTTCATAGCTGTCCGCGGAATACCACTTGTCGTTTTCCCCGTCGTAATAGACGTATCTGGAATATGTCCACTTGAATTCGTCGGTCACAATGTTTATAAGCTCTCTGTCGATCTCGAGATCCGCGGCGGGTTCTATAGGCTCCTGAGTCCAGGCGCTCCATGGCCCGTATTCCGCCGCGACCGCCGATTCCATCGCCATTGCCGGCGATAAGGCGAATCCCGCCAAAATGCACAAAAAGAGCGCGACTGCAAAAGCTGTAATATGCTTTTTCAAGTCGATCACTCCTTTCGTCCTCTTAGCGAACGTTCCCTAACGATTTTGAAGGCTTTTCTCATCACGTCCCGCCGCGCAGAAGCATGCGTTCAAACGAGCATACGCCCGCTTCATTCCTGTCGCATATGCCTGCGAAGCGCTTACCCATATAGACGCGAAAAAGCCCCGTTTTGTTCTCGTTATCGGGCGCGAAAAAGCGATTTCCTGATAATACCGCTTTTTCTAA
This sequence comes from Clostridia bacterium, assembly GCA_030526935.1. GTDB lineage: Bacteria > Bacillota > Clostridia > Christensenellales > Aristaeellaceae > JAUNBY01. Next base: position 4,072 of record JAUNBY010000221.1, on the reverse strand, counting down.
ATTCTCGTTAAGGCGAATCTCCGGCAGGTATTTCACCGGCTCGTCCATCGCCAGCAGATGTTCGGCCATGTCGCCCCGGGACAGCTCCTCCAAAGTCGACGCGCCGCCTATCTCGAAGACGCCCACCCTGGTTCTGAGCAGAAACGACATGTGCGCGCCGCAGCCCAGCGCCTGACCCATGTCGTGGGCGAGGGTTCTGATATAGACGCCCTTGTGACAGACGACCCTTATCATGAACCGGTTCGCGTCCAATTGATCAAGCAGGTCGATGGACTCTACCCTGACCTTTCGCGGTTCGACATCCGCCTCGACGCCCGCGCGCGCCATTTCATAAAGCCTTTTGCCTCCGCGCTTTATCGCGGAATACATGGGCGGAGTCTGCATTATATCGCCCACGAACGAGGGGATGATTTCCTTCACTTCATCGGCCGATACAATTCGCCCGCTTTTTGATATACTCCGCCCCGTGGCATCCTGGGTATCTGTGGCTATGCCAAACGTCACTGTGGCTATATATTCCTTTTCGCGGTCTATCACGTAATCGAAAAGCCGCGTCGCCTTTCCCACGCTCATGGCCAGAACGCCCGCCGCGTCGGGGTCGAGGGTTCCGCAGTGCCCCGTCTTGACGCCCCTCGGAAGCCTCTTTCTTACGAACAAAGCCGCGTCGGAGGATGTCATTCCGGGCGGCTTGAGCATATTTACAAATCCGTCCAATCAACCCTCCATGGCGCTTATGACGGCCTGTATCATCTTTGGCGCGGCAGTATCCACGCTAAGCGGCAGATTCATGCCCGCCGCCGCCGCGTGCCCTCCGCCCTTAAAGCCGTTGGCGATTTTGGCCACGTCGAAATCGGTATTGCTTCGAAGGCTCGACTTCGTGGACTTCCCGCCGTCGCGCGACTCTATGGTCATGGCGACCTCGACTCCCTCTATGTCGGCCAGCACGTTGACTATGCCCTCCGTGTGCTCGTACTTGGCTCCGCAAATGTCGAACATTTCCTGCGTGAGCGTCGTCACCGCGAGCTTTCCATCGAGAAAAAACGCCATATTGTCCAGCGCCTTGCCGAGAAGCCTGGCTCTCGCACGGGTTCTCAGGCGAAACGCGCGCCGGTTTACGTCGTAAAGCTCGAAACCCGTCTTCATTAGCTTCGCCGTTATCAGAAGCGATTCCTCTGTGGTGTTGGCGAAGCTGAAATTGCCGGTATCGGTCGATATGGCGACGTAGAGAAGCGTCGCCAGCAACTTATCGGCGGGTATATCCAAAATGTCCATGACGCGCGAGATTATGACGCCCGTCGCGGGGGCGTCGGGGTCGATAAGTGAAACCGGGGCGAAACCCGCGTTGGTCTCGTGGTGGTCTATGAGAGCCCAGTTGTCACATATGCCCGAAAGCGCTCCCCGATCTCCCGCGCGGTTGATGGCCGCTACGTCGATAAACATAAGTCCTTCGGGCGTAAACGGGACGTTTTCCGGAGCGTATATGACTTCCTGCCCCGGTAAAAACGCGTACATCTCGGGAACGGGTTCCTTCATGGCGACTACCGCCTTTTTGCCGATCCTTTCGAGTATCACGGCCATTGCCATGGCGCTTCCCAGGCAGTCCCCGTCGGGGGATACGTGCGGTATCACGCAGATATTGTCCGTCGCCTCAATCCAGCTTATCAGTTCCCGAATCGCCGCCATCGACATGTTGCTCCTTCAGTATTCTGTTTATCCTGTCCGCGTAGGCGATGTTCTCGTCAAGCTCGAAGATAATCTCGGGCGTATATCGCAAATCCACCTCGCGTCCAAGCTCGCGCCTTATAAAGCCTGAGGCGCTTTTGAGCGCCTTGAGCATATTCTCGCGCTTTTCGCCTTCCAAAACGCTTACCCTTACCTTGCAGTATCTAAGGTCGCGAGTGACCTCGCAGCGCGCTATTGACCACGTTCCCGACACCCTCGGGTCGTTTACCCTGTCGCGGATTATGCGGTCTATAGCGCGCCTGACCTCCTCGCCAATCCTGTCGTACCTGTCGAAAGATGCCATTATTGCGCGATTTCCTCCATCTGGTAACATTCTATGACGTCGCCCTCTTTTACGTCGTTGAAGTTCTCGAGGCCTATGCCGCACTCGAAGCCCGTCGCGACCTCCTTGGCGTCGTCCTTAAAGCGCTTGAGCGATTCTATCTTCGCCTCGTTTACGACCACGTTGTCGCGAAGCAATCTCGCCTGAGCGCCCCTTACTATCTTTCCGCTGAGCACGTAGCTTCCCGCGACCGTTCCCACGCCCGAGACGCGGAACGGCTGCCTCACCTCGGCGCGTCCAAGTACGTTCTCCTTGAACTTGGGGGATAACATGCCCTTCATGGCGGCCTGAATTTCCTCTATGGCGGTGTATATGACGCGGTAAAGCCTTATATCCACCGATTCCTTGTCGGCCATGTCACGAACGGAGTTGTCCATTCTGACGTTGAAGCCTATGATTATGGCGTTTGAGACGCTGGCGAGCATGACGTCGGACTCGTTTATGGCGCCTACGCCGCCGTGTATGCATCTTACGCGAACCTCGTCGTTTGAGAGCTTCTCAAGCGACTGCTTGACGGCCTCGACCGAACCTTGCACGTCGGCCTTGACGATGAGGTTGAGATCCTTTATCTCGCCCGCCGAAATCTGTTTGTACAGATCGTCCAGCGTCGTCTTCTGCTGTGTCTTTATAAGCGCCTGGCGAAGCTTATCCTTACGCTCCTCGGCGACCTGACGGCTGAGTTTGTCGTCGTCCACCGCGCTCATAACGTCGCCCGCCTGCGGCACCTCGCCAAAGCCCACGACCTCGACCGGGTCGGACGGCCCCGCGGATTTCACGCGATCGCCCTTGTCGTTGACCATCGCGCGAACGCGCCCGTAAGCGGTTCCCGCTACGACCATATCGCCTATGTTGAGCGTGCCATTCTTTATGAGAACCGTCGCTATGGGGCCTCTGGCCTTGTCGAGCCTCGCCTCTATGATTATGCCCTTCGCCTTGCGGTTGGGGTTAGCCTTTAAATCCTGCATGTCGGCTACGAGAAGTATCATTTCAAGAAGGGCGTCCACGCCCTCGCCCGTTATAGCCGACACGGGGGTCATGATGGTATCTCCGCCCCATTCCTCGGACACAAGGCCGTATTGCGTAAGCTGTTCCCTTATCTTCTCGGGGTTTGCCCCGACCTTATCCATCTTGTTTATCGCGACGATGACCGGAACCTTGGCGGCCTTGGCGTGGTTTATGGCCTCGATGGTCTGGGGCATGACGCCGTCGTCGGCCGCGACGACCAGTATGGCTATATCGGTCGCCTGAGCGCCTCTGGCTCTCATAGCGGTGAACGCCTCGTGGCCGGGGGTGTCGAGGAAGGTTATGGGCCTGTCGTTTACCGTGACGGTATAGGCGCCTATGTGCTGGGTTATGCCGCCGGCTTCGCTGGCGGTGACGCGCGTCTTTCTGATATAGTCGAGAAGCGACGTCTTGCCGTGATCGACGTGTCCCATTATCGTGACGGCGGGGGCGCGGGAGATCAGATCCTCCTCCGCGTCCTCGAAGTCCTCGTCCTCGAGCACGTCCTCGGCGGTCTTGTCGAGCTTCATTTCGAGTGTTACGCCGAATTCGGAGCAGACGAGCTGCGCCGTGTCGAAATCAAGCTCGTTGTTTATCGTAGCCATAATGCCAAGCATCAGCAGTTTCTTGATTATCTCGCCCGCGGGCTTTCCTATGCGCTCGGTGAGATCCTTTACGGTTATGGTCTCGGCGGTCATGAAGGCCTTTTCTATCTTTATAGGCTCGGGCCTTACGACCTGCTGAGGCTTTTTCTTGCGCTTGCCCCGGATGAACTCGTCATCCATGGGAAGGCCGCCGCCCTTGCGAGACGTCTGCCTGGCGGTGCGCTTCGCCTTTTCGGGGTCGGTCTGGCGCTGATACTGCTTTTTATTCGGATCGTAATTGCTTACGCGCTCCTTCTCCATGACGGGCGGCAATTCCGGCGCGCGGCTTCGCCCGGCGCCCTGGCGCTGCTGACCCTGCCCTGCGGGCCGACCCTGACCTGTCGCGGGGCGTCCGTAACCG
>JAUNBY010000220.1:4631-5639 GCA_030526935.1 Clostridia bacterium | reverse complement strand
GGTAAAGCAGCAACAGTTACCAAAATTTAATGTCAAATTGAATTGACATATACCGTATTTGTGCGATAAAATAGGTGTTGCGCCAGTGGGATCACTAGCCCCGATACCATGGGCGTATGATTGGCGTATGCTGACCTCATGCTGCCAGATTATTACCAGGATAGATTGGGGAGGAATCACAGTGAGCACCTATATGGCAAATAAGGGCGTCGTCGAACGCGCTTGGTACGTTATCGACGCCAAGGATCTGGTGCTTGGCAGGCTGGCGACACAAGTGGCTTCAATGCTTCGCGGAAAGCATAAGCCCATCTTTACGCCGCATGTCGACACGGGAGACAATATTATTATCATCAACGCCGAGAAGATTCGGCTTACCGGTAAAAAGCTCGATAAAAAGCTGTATTACCGCCACAGCGGGTATCCGGGTGGAATAAAGAGCACCACCGCCCGCACGATGCTTGACAAGCATCCCACCTTTGTTATCAGAGAAGCCGTTCGCGGAATGCTGCCCAGAGGCCCGCTCGGCTACGCCATGATAAAGAAGCTGCATGTTTACGCCGGAAGCGAACATCCGCACGCGGCGCAGCAGCCGATACCGTTCGAGGTAGTCGAGGGAAGGAGGCCGGAGCATGTCTGATAATATGTGCTTTAGCGCGGTAGGCCGCAGGAAGGTCGCCATAGCCCGCGTTCGCCTTTTGCCCGGCGAGGGCAATATAATCATCAATAAGCGCACTCTGGATGATTATTTTGGCATTGAAACACTGAAGATGGTCGTTCGTCAGCCGCTGGTTCTCACCGAAACGCTTTCGCGCTTCGACGTGATAGCGAATGTTCACGGCGGTGGATTTACCGGACAGGCCGGCGCCGTGCGTCACGGTATAGCTCGCGCGCTTGTAAGGGCCGATCAGGATCTGCGTCCTGTAATCAAAAAGGCTGGGTTCCTTACCCGCGATCCGCGCATGAAAGAGCGCAAGAAGTATGGTCTCAAAGCAGCGAGACGCGCTCCCC
>JAUNBY010000220.1:2135-4621 GCA_030526935.1 Clostridia bacterium | reverse complement strand
TTGCGAGAATTACAATAAAATCGCTTCAAAAGCTCCGAAAAACAACGGTTTTTCGGAGCTTTTTCTAAAACTTTACGATCCAATTCGGCTGTTTTTGAGCTTTTTGCAGGTTTTGACCCTGTTTTTCCTGGATAGCTGAGGATGTATTATCAAAATGCGCACCGCTCAAGTAAGCGGAGTAGCAAAGTCCAGATATCTTTCAATACAAGGCTAAACGGTGGGAAGATCGCAAGTCAATTCGAAGCCCAAAGAGTAAACGTAAGCGGCTGCCTGCCGCCCGTTTACTCTACTATGGTTCTAATACCCGTATTGCCTTCTTCCCATTAATAAATACGCAATGGATACAAACAGAGAAAGAAATTCACCCGCCGGAAGGGAAATCCAAATACCGTCAAGACCGAACAGCGGCGGCAATATCAGAATAGTGGCGATTGGCAGTATGAGCGAGCGCATAAACGAGATCGCGGCCGATACGCCGCCGTTGTTGAGCGCGGTAAAGAATGAAGACGCGTATACGTTCACGCCCATTATGATAAACACGCTAAAGCATATTCTCAGGGCGCGGGTCGTCATTTCCCAAAGTTCGCCGTCATAGCCCACGAATATTCCCGCGAGGGGAGATGCGAGAGCCAGTCCGACAACGAGCATTATCGCGCCGGAGATGATGACGAACGTCATGCTCTTGCGAAGCATGTTTTTTAGCTCCCGGCGATTCCCGGCTCCATAGTGGTAGCCGACTATGGGAGCGCTCCCGTTGGAGTATCCGGCGAAAATGGCTATGAATATGAACGAGGCGTACATAATAACCCCATACGCCGCGACGCCGTTTTCTCCCGCGTATGCCATGAGCTGGCGGTTATAGAGTATGCCGGTGATAGAGCCGGATATGCTCGACATCATTTCGGATACGCCGTTTCCGCATGCTTTCAATATGGGTCGAAGCTCAAAACGCGCTTTGGCGAAGCGAAGTATGGTGTTGTTTTTCTTGCTCAAAAAGAAAAACAGCGGAATCATACCTCCTACTAACTGGCTTAATCCGGTTGCCAGAGCCGCGCCGACTACGCCCATATTCATTACCGCAATCAACACGGCATCCAAAACCATGTTCGTCACTCCCGCGGCTACAGTGACCACGAGTCCGAGATTTGGCTTTTCCGCCGTTATCAAAAAGCTCTGAAAGGTATATTGCATCAAAAGCGCCGCGTTAAAAATCAACGTCGTCGTGCCATAGACAACGCAGTCGTTTATCATGGCGTCGTCCGCGCCCAAAAGATAGGATACCGGGCGTATAAACGTGATTCCGACGATCGAGAAGAACGCTCCGACAATTACCATCAGCTTTATTATCATCGTGAAATAGCGATGCGCTTTTGCGTTGTCGCCCTCTCCCAATGTCTTGGCGACGAGCGCGCTGCCTCCGGCGCCCAACATGGCGCCCACCCCGCCGAGCACCATCAAAAAGGGCATTACGATATTTACCGCCGCGAATGCGGTTGTTCCCACGAAATTAGAGACGAACAGACCGTCCACGACTCCGTAGATGGAGGTGAATACCATCATTATCATGGACGGAAGCGTAAAGCGGATGAGTTTTTTATAGGTAAAATGATCGGATAAGCGAATAATCATACGGAATTCCTTTCAAGCCTTGTCTTTACATATGAGGCCAGCATTGGCACGATTGACTTTATCTCGATATTGGAGGTGTTGACGCACAGGTGATAGGTGTGCATATCACCCCACGCCGCAGGCGAAAACAGCGCGTAATTCTCCGCCCTGGATTTATCCACCTGTTTGATTCTGCGCTCCCATTCCCTGTCGGATAAAACCTCGTTCTCATCCGCGCGGGAGCGGCACCTTTTTATTTTTGAAGGCATATCGGCATAGACGAACAGCGTGACGGGATCAAGTTCCTTTATGACGGCGTCCGCGCCCCTTCCGACAATTACGCAATCCCCCTTCGCCGCAAGCTCCTTTATGATTTTGTGTTGTTGAGCGAGCAGATACGAATTGCTCAGTGAAAACGCCGACGGCCGCGTCAACGTCCGTGAAAAGTGCAGAGGTATCCTCGATAAAACCCGGCTGTCCGTCGCGCGCTCCAAATAGGCTTCGTCCATGGATAATTCCTTCGCAACGGCGGTTATTATTTCCTTGTCATAATAATTAAACCCCAATGTGTCAGCCAGGCGCTTGCCGAGTTCCCTGCCGCCGCTTCCAAATTCACGGCTTACGGTTATAACGTTCATAATGCCTCCTGTAATTTAGTCCGTTATTCAGACTTATTGTACAGCATGTTTTCTTACCCCGGCACGATATACTATCAGCTTTGCAATTCCGAGGAAAAGCGGTTCACATATCGCTCCATGAGTCGAAGTAGAGTTTTTCTTTCGTCCTCGTCAAATTGCCCGATGCTGTGCGCTTCCGCTGAATTAATTCCCGGAAGTATCCTTTCGGCATAGTCGCGACCTCTTTGTGTGAGACGTATC
>JAUNBY010000220.1:0-2118 GCA_030526935.1 Clostridia bacterium | reverse complement strand
GGGCAATTCGATCATCTCCAAAAGCCCCTGCCTCTCGAACGACTTTATAATCGAGTTGATCGTCTGCTTCGGGAGAAACAGCTGGTCACAAAGGTATTTTTGCGTACATTTCTGCGAAATTGAAATCGTGTGAAACACATAAAGACCCGTATAAGTCAGTCCCACCGATTTGGCGTACCTCTCGTATATGCTGTCGAGCTTCTTCAGAATATCGAAAAAGTGATTCGATTCGCCTGAACAATCGATACCCATCATGACACCTCCGCGCGAATGGTCTGATAATAGTACCGGGTATTATATCCGCTCGCGCGGGCAATGTCAACACAGAAGTGTTAAACCTTCACTATATTCGCATATTTTGCCGCCCACATTCCCCTCGTTCTATCGCTTATATCGCCATGGTTAAGTTATTGAATAATAAAGCTTTGATATTTATCACTGCGGCTATTGCATTTCGCGTCGTAAAATAGTAAAATATATGCAGATGTTACCTACTCAGATTAAGGAGGGTTATTATGCAGACAAAGATGACGGGCGCAATACTTCCGGGCAACAGTACGGTCGAGTTGCGCGAGTTTGACATTCCCAAGCCGGGTCACGGTCAGGTTCTCGTCCAGACTATGGCGGCGACCATATGCGGAAGCGATATTCGCTGCATCTATCGCGAGCATACCGGCAAAGGTCCCGAAGGGTATCAGCCAGGAACCATCGCGGGACACGAGCCTTGCGGCATAATAGTAGAGGAAGGCGAAGGTCTCAAACGTTTTAAAAAGGGCGACAGGGTCATAGTGTACCATATATCGGGCTGCGGAGTATGCCACGATTGCCGCATGGGATATCAGATTTCATGCTCAAGCCCCCTGCGCGCGGCTTACGGCTGGCAGCGCGACGGCGGCATGGCGCCCTATATGCTCTGCGACGAAAAGGATCTGGTGCTGCTTCCGGACGAGCTTACATACGCCGACGGCGCGCAGGTCGCCTGCGGATTTGGAACCGTATACGAGGCGCTTGAAAAAATCGGCGTGAGCGGCGACGACGCGGTTTTGGTAGTTGGTTTAGGCCCCGTTGGACTGGCGGCTTTGCAACTGGCCAAAGCCATGGGCGCAAACAAGCTCATAGGCGTCGAATACTCCGAGGAGCGCCTCGAACTCGCCCGCAGTCTCGGACTGGCGGACTATCTGTTCAAATCGGACGGCGACGCGCTTGCGAAGATAATGGAGGTCACCGGCGGAAAGGGCTGCGAGAAGGCGGTAGACTGCTCGGCCAACGATCAGGGAAGGCAACTGGCTCTTCGCGGATGCCGCGAATGGGGCAAGATCGCCTTTGTGGGCGAGGGCAACACCTGCACGTTCCAGCCAAGCCCCGATATAATCCATGGACAGAAGACCATATACGGCAGCTGGGTCACATCCCTTTGGCGCATGGAGGAACTCGTGGAAAAGCTCGTTCGCTGGGGCATACATCCCGAAAAGCTCATCACTCACAGATTCCCCCTCGAAAAAGCGGACGAGGCATACGCGCTCATGGCCGCCGGTCATTGCGGCAAGGTAGCCGTGGTGTTTGACGGGACGGAGAATTGCTGATTCCTGTCGCCAGCCGTCGGCGGTGAGCCTGCGGCCGAGTGACTCTATAATTGACTATTGGTAAAGTACAACGGCGCGGGAATGCGCGGGGTTTGCCCCCCGGGCGATTTTCGCGCCGCTCTTAGTGCTTATAAATTGGGTATGCCTGTTCGTCCGCCGTTATTCTCATTACTTGTTGACGATGTTTATGGGATTTCCTTCCAGGAATTTGGCGAGGTTGTCAACCGCTATGTCCATAAGCCTCTGGCGGCTCTCCTTGGGCGCCCAGGATATATGAGGCGTTATGATGCAGTTTTTGGCCTTGAGAAGCGGATTGTCCGGCTTTATGGGTTCCGTTGATACCACGTCCAGACCCGCCGCGTAAACCTTTCCGGAATTGAGCGCCTGCGCCAGGTCTTCCTCGACGATGAGCGGCCCGCGGCTGTTGTTGAGAATTATAACGCCGTCCTTCATTTTAGCGATGTTTTCTTTATTGATAATACCCTGCGTTTCCGGGAAAAGAGGGCAGTGAAGAGATATTACGTCGGATGTCGCC
>JAUNBY010000219.1 GCA_030526935.1 Clostridia bacterium | reverse complement strand
CTTGGCGTAAAGCGGGCGACCGCCTTATTCCAGTCTCGGTTCTATTTTTTATAATAGTGGATATCGAAAGCCTTGTTGGTTATGAACAGGCCTTCGACGTCTTCTTCCAGCCCTCCGTGGATCATCCGGTCGCCCTCGGGGAACCAGACGAAGCTGCCCGGACCGAAGTCGCCCGAATCGGTGTGCAGCGTTCCTCGCAGCACGTATATGCCGTGAGCGCAGTTATGGTCGTGAAGCGGGGTAACGCTGCCCTTCGGGTAGCAAATCAGCTTGACCATCATGCCGGTATCCGGGTCGTTCAAAAACGGGAGTTCGTAAGTCAGATTGCCGGTATTTTTACTTACGTGCGGGTGGTCGGTCAGGCAAACATCCTCGCCGTGAATCAAAATGCGTTGCTTATCCATTTCAAATCCTCCATCTGTTTATCGAATTTTGCGGCGTTACCAGCGCGAGGCTTTCCGCGAGCAAATCCGCGAAAACGCCGCGTCCGTGTCCGCTGCGCAATACCTTTGCTTTTTGCGACCTATAATATCGAATACCCCGTAGTGAGAAGTATGCGGTATGTACAAAGCATTTCAAATCGAATAAGGTCGTCAAGCGGCTCCTCGCCTATAAGCGCCAGTGCCTTTTTCACCTGGTAGTCGAGCGTATTTCTGTGTACGCGTTTTTCATTGGCCGCGCCCTTTATATCGGTATAATGGGTAAGGTAGGCGTAAAGGCTGGCGGACAAGGTTGAACCCTTCAGATAATCCACGTCCGTCACCCTTAGCACCTCGTCGCAACAGAAAGGCGCGAGGTCGACCTTTTGCTGAAGCATCAGGTAAAAAATCGTCGAGCATGCGCCATTTGCCCAGATAAGTCCTCCCGCGCCACTAAAGGAGCGCACGTATCTCATAAACAGCCTCATAATCCGCATCTGACAATGAAGCCTTTCGAGCGAGAACGGCTGTGAGACGACGCCGGGAAGCCCCTCATCGCGCAGGATTCCCTTCAACGCCCGGGTATCGGCATCTACGGACTGCGCGATATAAATAATATCGTCGTCAAAGGCGGCGGCGCGCGGTTCGTCAGGGGATAAAAGCTTTACAAGCAGCGCGTTTCGCCTGGAATCATCCATATCGTCAACGGGTATGAGTATAAGCCTCGCGTCGGCTTTGCGGGCCTTGCACGGCTCTCCGCGCAGGACGGCCCACATGGCGCGCTGCGCCAAAGGCGCGAAAAAAGCGCTCGACTCGCCTTCATCGGTCGCGTCCAGAAACTCGACAACGCGCATTGAAAACTGCAATTCGAAGCATATCTCTCCGTCGTCGAGGCTGACGCCGAACAGTTCCTCAACGCGTCTCATGCGGTAGGCCATGGTATTTCGGTGTACGCCTATGAGATCCGCCGCCTTTCTGGGACTGCGCCCCGAATCGAGGTAGGCTCTGAGGGACTTAACATATTCCGTTCCCCGCGATATGTCGTATTCCCTCATTCGCCAAAGCGCCTCGTGACAGAAATCGCGAGCGCAAAACCGCTCGTTCGCCATGACTCGGGAGGCGTCGCGCCAGAATTCGCCGTAGCGACATTCGCCAAACGGCAAAACACCCGCTCCCTCCGCTTTCGCCGCGCGCCACGCTTTTGTGAGACAGCCCCTCGCCGATATTGCCCTTTCGTACGGCCCGCAAAGCCCCGCGCGCGCGCAGTGCGCCTCGATTATAGCCGCGGCGCGGCGAGCGTCCTCCCGCAATCCTTCGCCTGATTCGCGAAACAGCATGGCGTCCCCGCCTTCTTCGCGATAATATGAGCATACGGGAAGCGCGTCCATAAGCGCGTTAAAAAGGCTGTCGCGGACTTCGGGCTTTTCCGGGGCGAGACAGTAGATACAGCATATATCGCGATCGTCCTCGTGCCCGGCCAGATAAATATCGGGATGTATGCCAAGAAGGCCTGATATATACTCCTCAAGCTCCTTCAAAGCCGCCCGGACAGCTCTGAACGCGCGCTCATCCGGCTTAGCGAGAATGCGCGCGGCGGCCAAACTAACGCCGCACGGATGCAGGACGGCCAGCGCGTCGCATCCGATGGCGTATATCGCCGCGTCGCCGTCGGAATAAATCGCCGCGCCGCCGGGAATATCGCGGCAGGGCGACGCTTCGACGCCCAACTGCCTTTTTATCGCCGCGGCGAAGGCCTTTGCCAAGTCCTCATTCATCAGCAACCCTGCGCCCCCTTTCGGTGTACCCGACCATTATAGCTCGAACGCGGGGTAAAAATCAATGGGCGAGCGATTAATAAACATTCCATTCGTTAAATCCCTAAATCCGCCTTCGCCGCGCCGTCCGCTCCCGCGATAAGTCTGTTGCGGCGGCAGGCGCTGGGGCTTTGTCCGTATTCGCGCCTGAAGACCCTTGAAAAATAGCGTTCGCTTGTCAGACCCACGCTCGTGGTTATGTGAATTATAGAATGGTCGGTCTGCTCGATCAGGCGCTTCGCGCGCTCAAGCCGGGCTTTCAATATGTATTGATTCGGGGTAATCCCGCATTCCGCCTTAAACAGCCTTATCAGGTACGAGGGGGATATTCCCGCCCGCGCCGCGAGGGAACTCACGCTTATGTTTTCGGACAGATCTCCCGAATCGATCGTGTCCATGGCGATTTCGACGTATTTGTTTACGGGCGCGAACCGACCCGCCATGCGGTTTTTCCACCTTGAAGCGACGCAAATCAATATCATGCCCGCGAGCATGGAGGAAAGCCTTGGCGATTGCGCGTGAACGGAATCGGATATGGCGACGGTCTGTTTGAGAAGCCTGAGTATCATCCCGTCTTCGTCCCGAATGGTCAAATATTCGCGCGGGTTTTCGAGCATTTCGCCGAATGGCGCGTGGCGAATCGCGAGGTTTCGTATTGAAAGCCCGTCGTTGTCGAACTGTTTGAAGCCGAACTCTATGTTTATCATCGAGCATTTCTCGCCGTCGAACAACTCGAGCGCGTGTGGAACGTCTTTGTCAATGAGTATCATCTCGCCCTGCCCAAGCTTCGCCTCGCATCCCTTGAGGCGTATTACGGCGCGACCGAATATTACATACATTATTTCAATCAGATTATGGTGATGTGGCGGCGCGTGAGCGTCGGTGGTTGAGAGCATGTCCGGCCTGTCGTAATAGCCCATGGCCAGCGGTAAAAAACATCCTCTTCTGAGCGCGGGATCGTAAAGCGAGGCAGGCAATAAACTCATAATACCTCCCAGGGCAGGTTTTTGCTTACATAGCCCTCCAATTCATCGTAGCCGCAGGTTATGTTGTAACTCTTTCTCAATTCCCCCGGCGTGATTCCAAAGCGCCTCCTGAACGCTTCCGACAGGTATTGCTGCGACGAAAAGCCCACGAGCCGCGAGATATGCGATATGGGAAAGCCCGTATGTATCAGAAGAAATCTGGCTCTGTCCATCCGGCGCGACTGTATGTATTCGCCAAGCGGCGTTCCGGTCTCCTGGCGGAACAATCGCCTCAAATGCCCCTCGTTCACGCCGGCGCTCCTCGATACGTCCTTGACGGTTATGGGCATTGAACAGTTGTCGTTTACGTATTTCATGGCATTTCGCACGTAGCGGTTTCCGCTAACCTTCATGCGACTCGACTCGTCGGCATGGCAGGTTATTACAAGTATTATGTAGCAGGCGTACATTCTCGAAAATATCCACCTGTCGCTCGACAAGCCCATTAGAGCCTCGACCGTCGCGTACACGCAGCCGAATCCGTCTATAAACGTGAGCGCCTCGCGCGTGTTCTGGCAAAAACGGCGGTATTGGGGATATTTGTCGTACATGTCGTAAAGCGAATCGCCTATGGGAGCGTCGCGCGTGGGGATTATATCCACCGTAAGACACCCCGCGTCCGCCGATACCTCGGTGAAATCGGGGCGATAATCGAGAAATGACAAGAGCATTCGGCTTCCTCCCAGCCATATGTCCCCGTCGCAGGATGAGGCGTGAGCCGTTCCTCCGGTCATGACGATGAGGCGCAGTCCCCTTTCGCCCGTCGGGTAATACGCCTTTGTGAAAAAATCGCGCCCGTATTCGCGAACCTCACCCGCCGTCCAGTACGCCCCCTGATCCCTTAACCACTCCCTCGTCACTTCGCGCCATCTCCGTTCTTTAAATATGCATTTTGCGCTATTCCTGAATCGAATTTCAATAGATTGTGCGTATTATAATCTAAGTCGATTAAAAAAAGCTCGAATATCATAAATCAAAGTTCAAAATCGGTGAATGTTTTTGTGTAAATATATAATACAATAAACGAGACAGAAAGTCAATAATTAAGGAGGGTTTTCTAATGAAAAAGCTTATTTCACTGTTGCTTGCGGCTCTGTTCATCGCAGCCGCCATCGCGCCTTTAGCCGTCGCCGACGAACCGGTGACCATCACCTTTGCCTTCTGGGACACCAACCAGGAGCCGGGCATGAGGGCCATAGCCGACGCTTACACCGAGATGCACCCCAATGTGACCATAGAGACTCAGGTAACTCCGTGGGACGAGTACTGGACGAAGCTCGAGGCCTCCGCGCAGGGCGGCGCGATGCCCGACGTGTTCTGGATGCACTCCAACCAGTTCTATAAGTATGCCGACGCGGGCACCATGCTCAACCTCAACGACCTCAACTACGACTACAGCCCCTATCCGTCGGGCGTAACCGCGCTTTACAACTTCGACGGCGATCAGCTCGCCATCCCCAAGGATTACGACACCATAGCGCTGGCCTATAACAAGGAAATCTTCGACAACGCGGGAATCGCCTATCCGGACGACACCTGGACATGGGAGACCCTGCGCGAGACCGCGAAGCTCCTCACCGACCCCGAGAATGGCGTCTATGGCTTTGCCTCTTACAACACCGACCAGTCGGGTTATCTCAACCTGATTTATCAAAATGGTGGATTTGCCTTTGAGAACGGAGAAAACGGCTACAACCTGCCCGAGACCAAGGAAGCCATAAAGTTCTGGATAGAGCTTAACACCGTTGATGGCGTATCGCCGTCTATCGAGTCTTTCGTAGACGTGGGAGCCGATGACCAGTTCATGGCCGGCAGGGTAGCCATGATCTACGTCGGCAGCTGGATGATGAGCGCCTACACCAACAACGACAACATCAAGGACAAGTTCGACCTTTGCGTACTTCCGATGGGCAAGACCCGCGCCTCCATCTACAATGGACTTGGCTACGCGGGCTACTCGAACACAAGGAATCCCGAGGTCGTAAAGGACTTCCTGGCTTTCTGCGGAACCGAGCAGGCCAATATACTTCAGGCTCAGAACAAGGCCGCCATACCCGCCTATGCCGGAACTGAGCACTACTTCACCGACCTTTTCCCGGATATCAACATCGCCTGCTATCCCGAGATGATCGAATACGGCGTGCAGTACCCCTTCTCTCCCAACAAGTCGTTGTGGATCGGCACCGAGACGGAGTACATCACCTCCATGTATGCGGGTGAGATTTCCGTCGAGGAAGGCTGCGACGAGCTTTACGAGTTCATCAACGAGTGCGAGGAGGATTACTAAAACCCACATCGGCGCGAAGCCGGGCTTCGCGCCGACTTTACGGCGCATCGCGTTCAGGCGCGATGCGCGCGGTTATTAACGCATACGGAGGGTGAT
>JAUNBY010000218.1 GCA_030526935.1 Clostridia bacterium | reverse complement strand
GCCAAAAAACAAAAAATAAAAATCGAGCATACGCTGAATGTTATGACAGAAGTCGCAAGAAGTTTCTCTAATCAATAAAATCATAATACGCTGTATCTGGATTATAAATATCCCAGTGTGGTATAATAATAAGTAGAAACTCACGCAATCTTATTTATTGAAGGGACGAATTATGGCCAATAATCGCTATGACGAAAGCCAGATACAGGTGCTCGAGGGGCTTGAAGCCGTAAGAAAGCGGCCCGGCATGTATATAGGCTCTACCGACGAGCGCGGGCTTCACCATTTAGTCTACGAGATAGTTGATAACGCGATAGACGAGGCGCTCGCGGGATTTTGCGACAATATAAAAGTCAGCCTCGAAAAAGACGGCTCCGTCACCGTCGAGGACAACGGCAGGGGCTTCCCCGTGGGACTGCATCCCAAGATGCATCGCCCCGCGGTCGAGGTGTGCCTGACGATACTTCACGCCGGCGGCAAGTTCGGAGGCTCGGGATACAAGGTCTCGGGCGGACTTCACGGCGTGGGCGCGTCCGTCGTAAACGCCCTGAGCCGGAAATTGAAAGTGCTCGTATATCAGGACGGAAAGATTCATCAGCAGGAGTACGAGCGCGGCAAGGTGCTCTACGACCTCAAGGTGATTGGTGAAACCGACCGCACCGGCACAACGATTCAGTTCTGGCCTGACGTGAAGACCGGCGAGGACGGGGATAAGGGTATTTTCGAAACGGGACAATTCGAGTTCGACACCCTCAAGACCCGCCTTCGCGAGATGGCCTTTCTCAACAAGGGCGTCAGAATCACCCTGACCGATTTCAGGTGCGAGCCTGAAAACAAGCGCGAATACCACTACGAGGGCGGTATAATCTCCTTCGTCGAATACCTCAACAAGCACAAGCAGCCGCTCCACCAGCCGCCCATATATATAGAAGGGCTTAAGGATCAGACGACTGTTGAGATAGCCATGCAGTGGAACGACGGCTATAACGAGATGACCCTGGCCTTCGCCAACAACATCCATACCCCCGAAGGCGGAACGCATCTGGCCGGATTCCGCTCGGCGCTCACGCGCGTTATGAACGACTACGGGCGCAAGAACGGAACAATAAAGGCGACGGATCAAAACCTCACGGGCGAGGATATACGCGAGGGTCTGACGGCCATAGTCTCCGTCAAGCTCGTCGAGCCTCAGTTCGAGGGACAGACCAAGACCAAGCTCGGAAACAGCGAAGTCAGAGCGCTCGTAGATACTCTGGTCGCCGACAAATTCAATATATTCCTCGAGGAAAACCCGCAATCGGCGCGGCTGATTCTCGACAAATGCCTCTGTGCTGCCCGCGCGCGCGAAGCCGCGAGAAAGGCCCGCGAGCTTACCCGCCGAAAGACCGCGCTCGACTCGTGCGCGCTTCCCGGAAAGCTCGCCGACTGCTCCGACAACGACCCCGCCAAGTGCGAGATATTCATCGTCGAGGGCGACTCCGCCGGCGGCAGCGCCAAGCAGGGCCGCGACCGCCACTTTCAGGCGATACTTCCCCTTCGCGGAAAGATATTGAACGTCGAGAAGACGAGGCTCGACCGCATACTCGCCAACGCAGAGATAAAGGCCATGATAACCGCCTTCGGAGGCGGGTTCAACGAGGAATTCGACCCCTCTAAGCTTAGATATCACCGCATCGTCTGCATGACCGACGCCGACGTGGACGGAAGCCATATACGCATACTGCTGCTGACGTTTTTCTACCGCCACATGCCCCGCCTCATAGAGGACGGCTATGTATATATCGCCCAGCCCCCGCTTTACAAGGTCACGAAGGGCAAGTCGGTAAACTACGTCTATTCCGACGAGCAGCTTCAGCAGCTACTCGATTCGCTGGGTCGCGACGCCAAGCCCGACGTGCAGCGCTACAAGGGACTTGGAGAGATGAGTTCGGAACAGTTGTGGGAGACGACAATGGATCCGGCAAGGCGGTCTATGTACCGCGTGGATATAAAGGACGCCATCGCCGCCGACGAGATGTTTACCCTTCTCATGGGCGATCAGGTCGAGCCGCGCCGCGAATTTATAGAAGAAAACGCCAAGCTCGTGGCGGATCTTGACATATAGGAGGACTGACCATTGGACGACAATAACATCGGACATTTGATGCCGATAGACATAGAGGACGAGTTAAAGAAATCGTTTATAAGCTACGCCATGGCCGTCATAGTCAGCCGCGCCCTGCCCGACGTGCGCGACGGACTCAAGCCCGTACACAGGCGTATACTTTACTCGATGGTTGAACTGGGCGTGACGCCCGACAAGCCCTACCGCAAATCCGCCCGCATCGTCGGCGACTGCTTAGGTAAATATCACCCCCACGGCGACAGCTCCGTCTACGACGCCATGGTGCGCCTCGCGCAGGACTTCTCCACGCGCTACATGCTCGTTGACGGCCAGGGCAACTTCGGCTCCGTTGACGGCGACGGCGCGGCGGCCATGAGGTATACCGAGGCCAAGCTCACGAAGCTCGCCATGGAAATGGTCAGGGATATCGACAAGGAAACCGTCGATTTCTATCCCAACTTCGACGAGACGCTCATGCAGCCCGCCGTGCTCCCGTCGAGGTACCCCAATCTGCTTGTCAACGGCTCGGCGGGCATAGCGGTCGGCATGGCGACGAACATACCGCCCCACAATCTTGGCGAGACCATAGACGGCGCCATATACATGCTCGACAATCCCGACTGCACGACTCAGGATCTCATGCGCTTCGTCAAGGGGCCGGACTTCCCGACGGGCGGCATAATCCTCGGCCGCGCGGGGATAAACGAAGCCTATTCCACGGGCAAGGGCCGCATAATCACCCGCGCCCGAACCGAAATCGAGGAAATGCCCGGCAACCGCCAGCGCATAGTCGTGACCGAGATACCCTATATGGTCAACAAGGCGCGCCTTGTCGAGAAGATAGCCGACCTCGTGCATGAAAAGCGCGTCGACGGCATATCGGCCATACGCGACGAGTCCGACCGCAACGGAATGCGCATAGCCATAGAGTTAAAGCGCGACGTAAATTCCGCGGTCGTCTTAAACACCCTTTACAAGCACACCCAGCTTCAGGAGACCTTCGGAGTAAACATGCTGGCGCTTGTTGACGGAGAACCCAAGATACTGTCGCTGAGGCAAATGCTTCACCACTACGTGGAGCATCAGGTAGACGTTTTGACCAGGCGCACGCGCTACGATCTGGACAAAGCCGAGGCCCGCGCGCATATATTGCAGGGACTGTTGATAGCGCTGGATCACATAGACGAGGTCATAGCCCTCATACGCGCGAGCCAGACCGACGCGGAGGCCAAAGAGGGACTGATGAACCGGTTCGGCCTGTCGGAGAGACAGGCGCAGGCCATACTCGACATGCGTCTGAGGCGTTTGACGGGTTTGGAACGCGACAAGCTTCAGGCCGAATTCGACGAGGTTCAAAAGCAGATCGCCTATTTCAACGGGCTTTTGTCCGACGAGACGAAGCTAAAGGCCGTCATAAAGGAAGAAATGCTCGAAATCAGGCGCAAGTACGCCGATCCCCGCCGCACCGAAATCGCCATGATAGACGGCGAGATAGAGGATCGCGACCTTATACAGGAAGAAGACATGGTTCTGACGCTCACGCACTACGGCTACATCAAGCGCCTGCCCAAGGACACCTATCGCGCCCAGAAGCGCGGCGGCAAGGGCATAATCGGCGCGGCCACGCGCGAGGAGGACTTCGTAAGGCAGTTGTACGTGACCTCGACTCACGACGAGATCATGTTCTTCACCAATCGCGGGCGCGTATACCAGATGACCTGCTACGAGATACCGGAGGCGGGGCGCACGTCGCGCGGAACGGCCATAGTGAACCTGCTCAACCTCGACCCGGGCGAGAAGGTTCAGGCCATGCTTCCCGTCCCAGAGGACAAGAGCAGGGGCTATATCGTCATGGCCACGAGAAATGGCATGATAAAGAGAACCGAGCTTAGCGAGTTCGCCAACATCAGAAAGGCGGGACTTATCGCCCTCACGCTTCGCGAGGACGACGACCTCATCGCCGCCCGGCTCACCGACGGCGAGCGCGAGATATTCATAGGCACGAGCCACGGCATGACCATACGCTTCCCCGAGACGGACGTAAGGCCGACGGGACGCACCTCCATGGGCGTGCGCTCCATCGATCTGGCGCCGGGCGACGAGGTGGTAGACGTATCTATTCTCGAAGAAGGCGCGCAGGTGTTCTCGCTTACCGAGTACGGCTTCGGAAAGCGCACGCTCATCGATAATTACCGCGTGCAGTCCCGCGCCGGCAAGGGCATAAAGGCCATGAACCTTACGGAAAAGACCGGCCTGCTCGTGGGACAGGCGCTCGTAGGAGAGGACGAGGACCTTCTCATCATCACCGATGACGGAACCGTCATACGCACGCCCGTGCGCTCCATACCCATAAAGGGGCGCGCCACGCAGGGCGTCATGATAATGCGCGTAGACGAAGGCTCGCGCATAGTGGGTCTGGCCCGCGCCGAAACCAACCCGGTCGAAGAAGAGGGGGACGATGGCGAAGAAAGCGCCGAAAGCGGGAACGACGAGGAGTAAGTAAAAATCGGGCACAGGGACTACACCCTGTGCCTTCGTTTTACGGTTCGCTTTCCGGGGGCATTATGTTCCCGGACAGTCGTATATAATTACACCTGCGGCTCGGCGTCGTTCTCAAGCGGGGCGTCCTCGACGGAGCGAATCGACCAGCGCGCCATAACCATGGGGGTCTTCGGAGCGCCAACGGTCAAAGTCACGGTGTCGTCCTTTATCGCCGTGACGGTTCCATATATGCCGCCTATGGTGCATACGCGGTCGCCTACCTTCAAAGCCGCCAGCATATCCTTCACGGCCTTGTCTTTCTTGCGCTGCGGGCGGATCAAAAGAAAATAGAAAACCGCGATCATCGCAACCATCAAAAGAAGCGACGGTATCATCTCGGCAAATCCTCCCGTCGCGGTGGTCGCGGCGGCGGCGTCGGTCGTAGCGGTGGTTGCAGTCTCCAAAAGCCAGTTAGTGTGCATGTCTATTCCTCCAATAATTCGTTATGCCATATATTATAACGCTTTGACGCCGGTAAAACAACAAGCAAATATCTCAATAATCTGATAATGCTGTAAATCTTTTGCGTATTGCGTCGCGACTCCCCAGTATTAACGCTTTATCAGCGTCCAAGTTGCTTAATGCTTGGCGTATGTTTGCGACGGGGATAAATGCCCGCTTTTCTATCATGGTCAGGGTTAGTTATTGAATATTACTAAACATTTAGAGCTTTAATCGTGAATAATACTCATTGACAATTGAGTAAAATGTGGTATAATGATATATGTAATTGAGTGAAGCTCAATAGAGGACTATTTAATTTGGAAGGCGTGGCAAAATGAACGCGTTAAGTTTGATTCAGAAGAATTACTCATCCATGTCGCCCGTCGAAAAGCGCATAGCCGACTGTATTCTCGCCGACCCTGAAGCGGCAATAAACGCGACGGTTGTATATATCTCCGCAAAGGCGGAGGTATCGGAAGGCAGTGTGATGAATTTCGCGTCGATGCTTGGATTTAAAGGTTTTTCCCAGATGAAAATCAACCTGGCTCAAAATCTTTCCACCTACAGCGTCAGA
>JAUNBY010000217.1 GCA_030526935.1 Clostridia bacterium | reverse complement strand
TGCCTGCTGGAGGGATCCCGGATATGGGCGAGGTGGAACTCTTGAACGAGGATTATATATTACAAAGCGTAGACGGCGCAAATCTCAGCTATGTCGACGCAGAAGAAGGCTATTTTAAGCTCTACGAGAGCTTTTTGGAAAAAGGAGGCCGGGCGCTTCTTGAAACCACCGCCCATAGCCTTATATACGATGACGACGGCAATATATCCGGCGTAACCGCGATATCCGACGACGGCACTACATATACGGTTTACGCTAAAGCTGTTGTCCTTGCTACCGGAGGCTTTGGAGGAAACGAAGAAATGGTCGAGAAATATACGCCGGGCGGCAGCGCGTGGATATACTACGGATGGCAGAATAATGACGGCGACGGTATAAATATGGCATTTGACGCCGGAGCGGCGCCAATGCATATGGATGCCTATCCGATGAGTCATCAGCGTATGGGCGCGGAATTTATAACATGCTTTGACGTACAGCAGACCAATGACGGTCAAATATGGTCGCCTAACGATCTAACGGTTGTTCTGAGTGTAAATCAAGACGGAGTATATTTGACAAAAGATGGCAAGCCTTTTAGAACTGAGGATATACGCTCTAAGATGGGCGGTTTCAGTGGTTCAATGGGTTCTTATTATCTTGGTTCAACTTACTATGCAGTATACTCCGCAACTCAACTGCGCTTGTATGAGTCACAGGGAATATCAGATACAACCATGGGATTTCAGAATGTTGGCGAAGGTATACCTGATAATACTCCCCTTGGTGATTGGGTAGATACGGTTTTGGAATACGCTGCTTCGCGCGGTTGGGCATGGAAGGTCAATAGCCTTTCCGAAGGAAACTACGTGTTGAATCTACCGGAAGGTACGCTTGAAGCAGCCTATGCTGCGGACGCGACCTCACTTAACGCAATTGGCGATGAGTATTACTATATCATCGAAGGGACTGGTCTTTCGATATCAAGTTGTGGCGGCATCCTTGTAAACGAAAAGATGCAAGCCGTGCGAAATGACGAAAGCGTTTTGGAGAACCTTTTTATAGCCGGTAACGACAGTTTCGGAAATATCATGGCAACCGGCGCGGAATACTCAATAGGCGGAGACGCCGGCATGTGGTGCTTTGGGAGCGGGTATATAGCTGGAATAGAAGCAGTTAATGTGGCGAAAGGATAAGGCGAATGCCAATTGGTTTATCTTGTATTACCAAATAGTAAAATAGAAGAAACTGAAGTTTGAACTGAATTGACACAACATATGCCGGATGTCTTGGAAGTATCATCTTAAATACGCCCAATGCATCCGGCGTGCTCTTCGCTCCATAGACGGTGTCTACACCGCCGTTCACCAACATACCCTATGCCTGCCTGATAAAATTCGTATACGGCTTATCTTCCCTTTTGGGCAAGCCGAAGGCTTCTTTGCCGAGATTTATGCTCTTTATTAAAAACGCCATGTTGCGGCCGAGCGTCCTCATCGTGTGACAGCCTTCCCGATCCTGGTAGACCTCGTCGGAGTTGTTGCCGTGAACCATGTTCCAGTATTGGCTGGACGCTATGGGCATTGAGGATATGGTAAAGTACTTGTTCAGCACGTCGAATGTGGCGGTCGTTCCCGCGCGCCTCGCGGAAACGACGGCCGCCCCGACCTTCATCGACTTGTCGAAGCGCGTGCTGTAAAACAGCCTGTCCATAAAGGCGAGGGCGGTCGCGTTGGGCGAGGAATAATATACGGGAGAGCCAATCACAAGCCCGTCCGCCTTTTCAAACTTTGGCGCTACTTCGTTTACCATGTCGTCAAAGACGCACTTGCCGGTCTTCATGCAAGTCCGGCAGGCTATGCAGCCGCGTATATCCATATGCCCCACGTGGATTATCTCGGATTCGACCCCCGATTCCTCGAGTCCCTTCGCGACTTCGGCAAGCGCGGTATAAGTGCAGCCCTTTGCCTTGGGACTGCCGTTGATGAGTAAAACCTTCATAGATATTCACGCTCCTCATATGCTTTACTTTGTTTGCGCGCCATGCTATACTATAACGGCGTTGTCGCCTTACGATAACAGTATAACCTCAAACGGGCGATTAGTCAACATTAAGACGCCTGTCAGCGGCGGCGCGGAAAGGGCGGAACTATACCAATGGGCAATGGTTCGCTAAACGAAAACAGAAAGCGCCTGGTCGAAATATTGGACGTCATTCGCCGTCATGATATTCTGAAGGGATTGTCTCCCGAAAAGCTTTGCGCCATAATAGAAGACCTGGGGCCGACGTTTATAAAGCTCGGGCAGATACCCTCCATGCGCTCGGATATACTGCCCAAAGAATACTGCGAGTCCCTTAAGAAGCTCAGGGGAGACGTCGCGCCGATGCCGTACGGCCAGGTGATGGAGATAATTGAGAAGGTCTACGCAAAGCCCGTAGACGAAGTGTTTTCCGATTTTGACCGGGAAGCGCTCGGAAGCGCCTCGATAGCTCAGGTTCATTCGGCCGTTCTCAAAACCGGCCAGCGCGTCGTCGTAAAGGTTCAGCGCGAGGGCATTCACGAGGTGATGAGCCGGGATATAATGCTTCTCAAGCAGGCTTGCAAACTGCTCAAATACACACCCGTCGGCGATCTGGTGGACTTCACGCAGGTGTTGAACGAGATGTGGATAGTGGCTCAGGAGGAGATGAACTTTCAGACCGAAGCCGCGAACCTCGAAAAGTTTCATAAGCTCAACGAAAAAGCCGCTTTCATTTCGTCGCCGAAACTGTATCGCGACTACACGACAACGCGAATACTCGTCATGGAACGCGTTGAGGGGATGGCGATAGACGACGTTCAGGGTCTTGTGGACGCGGGGTGCGACTGCAATGAGCTTGGCTCAAGACTCGCCGGCAACTACGTTAAGCAGATAATCCACGACGGCTTTTTCCACGCGGATCCTCATCCCGGAAACATAAGAATACGAGACGGCAATATCGTCTGGCTCGACATGGGAATGATGGGAAGCTTGTCCGACGGGGAGCGAAAGATTATCGGCAAGGCGTTGATGGGAGTCGCAAGGGGAGATATACGCGCGTGCGTCGACGCGGTCATGGCGCTTGGCGAGTTTCACGGAGCCGTTGACAAGCGGATGCTCTATCGCGGCGTTGAGGAAATATTCGATAAATACGCGAGCGCGGGGCTTGGCTCCATGGATCTGGCGAAGGTATTCGACGATATTACGAGGGTCATGCGAGAAAACAACATATCCATGCCCGCGAGTCTGACTATGCTTGCGAGAGGGTTGGCGACCATTGAAGGGGTATTGGCGGATTTAAGCCCCGATATAAACGTTCTCAGCGTCGTCAAGGCAAGGTTGAGCGGACGTTTTTTCGAGGATATGGACTTGAAGGATATGATAAAGCGCGACGCCATCGCAATATACGACAGCGTCAACAAATCGCTTGAAATACCGGCGCTGCTCGCGGATATGATGCGCGCCGGCATAAAGGGTGAGGCCGGAATTGGAGTGGAGCATCATCCCGGAACGGATATGGCCAGGCTCTTGCGCGAAATCGCGCTTAAGCTGTCGATAAGCGCCGTGGCGTCCGCCCTGATAATTGCGGCGGGACTTCTCTGGCAAGCGGAGCCAAAATTGGGCGGCATATCGTGGTACAGCGCAATCTGCTTTATCGCGGGGATATGCGCGTTCGCGGCGGCGTTTTTCAAAAAGAATGGAAGACGCTAACGCGGCTTGCGCCCAGACATTACTACAGCGACTCGGAGAGCATGTATTCTATGGAATCGGTCAGCGCGATGAGGCTGGCTTCGATGATATTGTTTGAGACGCCGACGGTCGCCCATACGTTTTTGCCATTTGTGGATTCTATATGTACCCGAACCTTGGACGCGGTTCCGATACCCGATACGACGCGAACCTTAAAATCCTTAAGGCGCATCGACGCAAGCGTTGGATAAAAGCGTGAAAGCGCCTTTCTGAGCGCCAGGTCTATGGCGTTTACGGGGCCGTCGCCCTCGTCGGCGGTTATCTCGACCTGATCGTTGACCAATACCTTTACGTAAGCCTGAGCGTTGATATTGTCGTCGGGAAGCCGGGATATGACGTGGAAATCCCTGACCTGAAAAAACACCCGCCTTTTGCCAAGCGCGCCCAGAACGCGAAGCTTTAACGAGCCGTCCGCACCCTCGAAGGAATAGCCTTCGCGCTCGAGTTCCTTGAGCATGTCGATTATTCTTATGGTGTCGGGGCTGTTCTTTTCGAGATCTGGAGCTATGGTGCTCAGCCGCGTCATAAGCGCGGTGCGCCCCGCCATTTCGCTTACCAGGTATCTTCGGCGGTTGCCCACGGCTTCG
The DNA here is from genome assembly GCA_030526935.1 of Clostridia bacterium. Lineage (GTDB taxonomy): Bacteria > Bacillota > Clostridia > Christensenellales > Aristaeellaceae > JAUNBY01. The sequence continues at coordinate 1,346 of JAUNBY010000217.1, read as the reverse complement.
GGATCGATGTGCTCGTATGTCGAGGCGTTTTTAAGCATACCGTCCACATGCATCCCGCCCTTGTGAGAAAACGCCGACCGGCCCACGTAGGGCGCTCTTTCGTTCATGGAAAGGTTTGCTATGTCGCTTATAAGCCGCGCAGTCGGAGTAAGAAGCCTTATTTTTTCGGGATCGAGGCACTGCCTTTTGAGTTTAAAGGCTATATTGGGTATGAGCGTACACAGATTCGCGTTGCCGCAGCGCTCGCCATATCCGTTTATGGTGCCCTGTATAAAGTTCGCACCGGCTTCGACAGCCGCCATTGAAGCGGCGATGGCCAGACCTGCGTCGTCGTGGCAGTGTATGCCGATATGAGCGCCGGTTTTTTGAATAGCGGCGCTTACGCCTGCGGATATGGTCGAAATTAGCGCGCCTCCGTTGGTGTCGCATAATACGAGCGACTCCGCTCCGGCGTCGCGGGCGGCTATAAGCGTGGCGACGGCGTAATCGGCGTCGTAAAGCCAGCCGTCGAAGAAGTGCTCGGCGTCGAAAAACACGCGAATCCCACGCGAGACGAGAAACGCTATGGACTCGCTTATGATTCTCAGGTTTTCCTCGGGCGTACACATCAAAACGCGCTCGACGTGATAGCGCGAGGACTTTCCGAATATCGACGCCACGCCGCAGCCGGATTCGACGAGCGCCGAGAGTCCCTCGTCGTTTAGGGCAGAAGAATTCACGCGGCAGGTCGAGCCAAATGCCACGAGGGTGGAATTCTTAAGCGCGAGTCCCGACTTCGCGTATTTGAAAAGCTGGGCGTCCTTGGGATTGGAGGCGGGGTTTCCGGCTTCTATATAGTCCACGCCCAGATCGTCGAGCGCGCGAATGACCTTTATTTTGTCCTCGAGCGAAAAAATTACGCCCTCGCCCTGCGCCCCGTCGCGAAGCGTCGTATCAAGCACCAGTATCTTATTCATCACAATCACCCGCGCATATATTATCATAATTATCGACGCTTTGCCAGACGCGTATTGTTAAGCCGCATTTTGCGCATACTGTGCGTGAATGGAGGCGATAAATCTGGCTATGGTCGAATGCGCTCACTGCGGGGATATGCGCGATTCCAGGGAAATGACGCCGTGCGAGACGTGCAACGCGCTGTTGTGTCCCGATTGCTCCGCTTCGGATACATGTCCCGACGGCGAAAGGGCGAATATCGTGATGTGAATTTATCACGGGCGACCTCGCGTCACCCGTGATTTCCCGCGCGGCGTGCTCCATGGAGTCTTCAGCGCAAATACGAGTGTTAATAGTTACTATTCACCCTTGTTTTACGAGACTATAGACGTCTTGCGATATTTCCGGGA
>JAUNBY010000216.1 GCA_030526935.1 Clostridia bacterium | reverse complement strand
CGGCGCCTGTTCTTTGATCTGCTCCTTTACCGGTATCTGTCCCTTGATGGGAAGCTGCTCCATGGGCGACAAAAGCTCCTTTTCGCGCTCTGGTATGGCGATGTCAGGATATTCTACGCGCTCGTGATACACCCCGTGAAGAACCATCACGAAAGCCTCGCAGACCTTGTGAAGATCGGCGAATGTAAGTTCGCACTCGTCGAGCTGCCCGTCCTCCATCTTGCTCTTTACGAGCCTGTCTACGCTCTGGCGGATCTTATCCTGAGTTATATCGGGTATCGACCTAACTGCCGCCTCGACGGTGTCCGCCAGCATAACTATCGCTGCTTCCTTCGTACGCGGAAGGGGGCCGGGATAGCGAAAATCGAGAAGATCGACGTCCACGCCCTGTTTGGCGGCTTTATCGTAGAAGAACAATACCGGCGAATCGCCGTGATGCTGTACGATTATCTCCTTCACCGGAACGGGAAGGCGGGCTTTTTGCGCCATTTCAAGGCCATCTCTCGTGTGAGATGTAAGTATGGCGGCGGAGACTCGCGGATCCGTCCGGTCGTGGGGATTGTCGGATACCTGATTCTCCTTGAAGTATATGGGGCGCTTGAGTTTTCCTATGTCGTGATAATACGCGCCGACCCGCGCCAGAAGCGCGTAGCCTCCCACGGCGGTCGCGGCGGCCTCAGCCATGTTCGCGACAAGTATCGAGTGATGATAGGTTCCGGGAGCCTCTATCAGAAGCCTTTTCAAAAGCGGCTGGTTGGGGTTTGAAAGCTCCATGAGCTTTGTCGGGGTGTCGAGGTTAAACAGCCATTCGAGCGCGGGTTGCAGTCCCAGGCACAGTATGGCGCTCAATAGTCCGCTTCCCGCCGACCAGATTACGTTTGACATTATCGTCGATTGCGAGGCGCTGTTTATAAGTCCCACGGAGACCGTGCCAAGCATATTGGCCGCCGCAGTCGCCGCTCCCGCGACCAGTATAATTATCCTCTGGGGCTTTCTCGTGAGTATGGGTATGGCTATGGTTCCTGATATGACGGAGGATATGATGATGCTTACGGGGGTCATGGCGTCGGTATTTACCGAGGCTATAAGGCCTACTATCATGGCCGTCAGCACGTTGAGAAACACCGCGAGCCGCGGACGCATCACAAGCGCCGTGAGCATCGCCGCGAGCGTAACCGGCATGAGATACGGACTCAGAGACGAGGTAAGCATTGAAAACGCTATCGTTATGAGCACTATGACGCATAAAAGCGCCACCATCCCCGTCTCCCGGTCGGAAGAACCGCAAAACGCGCGTATGTAATCTCCCGTGAGGAAAAACAAAATCGCCAGGAGCAGACCCAGACCCATGTACATGGCGAAGTCTATGCGCTTGTCCATGAGCATTCCAAGGTCGTCGAGCATCGCTATCTGGCTTTCGGTGACGACTTCGCCCGCCCTTATGATATTCTGTCCTTTTTTATATACGACGGGCTCCACCTGCTCTATCGCCCTTTGGCGGTTGGCCTCGGTCGTCTCCTCGTCGAGCAGCATATTAGGCTTAAGATAATACCCGACGAGCGCCATCGCGATATCGACGTATCGCGACGCCTCGTCCGCGCTTTCCATGCCCGCGGACATGCTTTGTATTATATCGCGGCCTATGGTGAGTATAGCCGTCTGCTGCTGATCCTCCGGTATTCTCGATGACAAAGCTTCCCTTACATAGGCGTAAGTCCTCTCGTACAGGGAACTGAGCGTATCGGCGTCTATGGCGCAAAGAGCCGCGGCCACCTCGTCGGACACTTCCACGGGAGAAAAAGCTGCGTGGGCGTCAGAAAGCATTTGACTCGCCGGCTCGTCGGTCGCGTCGTAGCGCGCGCGAAACTGCAAAAGCTTCGTGAACGCGCTTTGCATATTCGCGAGCACCTCTGGCTGAACCGTGTCGTCCGATATATAGGAGGGCGATACGCTTCTGACGGCCTCATCCTGCAATCTTTGCGTCGTGAGCCTGTCTTCTACGTCCTTCGACGCGGTTATAGTGCGCGAAGACACCTCGCCCGCCGTTATGTCGTACCGCTGCGGCGTAAGCATAGCCGCCAGCATCGTGAAAAGCGTCAAAAACGCTACCAACACGATCATCAGCCTGTTGAACAGCGGCTTATGCATATCTATCCTGCTTTTTTTCTTTCGCGGCTTCATATTAGCCTCCGATCAGCGTTTGGGCCGGGAGCCATGCCTCTCATACGCGCGCACGATGGCCTGTACCAGCTCGTGGCGCACTACGTCGCGGTGCGTCAGGTGGACGATGCCTATATCCTCGACGCCGCGCAGCACCTCGATCGCCTCGACCAGGCCGCTTTTCCTGTTGTCGGCAAGGTCTATCTGGGTTATATCCCCGGTTATCACCATTCTTGAATTAGCGCCCATTCTCGTCAGAAACATCTTCATCTGCTCGGAGGTGGTGTTCTGCGCCTCGTCCAGTATTATAAAGGCGTCGTTGAGCGTCCTTCCGCGCATGTAGGCCAGAGGAGCCACTTCTACCGCGCCGCGCTCAAGAAGCCGGCTGTAGCCTTCGAAGCCCATCATGTCGTTGAGCGCGTCGTAAAGCGGCCTTAAATACGGATCGACTTTTTGCTGAAGGTCGCCCGGCAAAAAGCCCAGCTTCTCCCCGGCCTCGACCGCCGGACGGGTGAGGATTATCCTCTCGATATCCTTATTCTTGAGCGCCACGACCGCCATAGCTATGGCCAGGTAGGTTTTTCCGGTTCCGGCGGGGCCTATGGCGAAGCAGCAGGTGTTGTTCTTCATGGCGTCAACATATTGTTTCTGACCAAGCGTCTTGCACTTGACCTGCCGCCCCCTGTAGGTTATGGCTATGACGCCCTGCATTATCTCCTCTATGCGCTCGGCGTTTCCCTCGCGGGCCAGCTCTATGGCGTAGCGTATGCGGGAGCGGTCGATCTTTTCGCCCTTTTCAACGATCTGCTTGAGCTTTGTGAGCACGGTTTTACACAGTTGAGCCTTTTCTTCGTCGCCAGAAATGATTATCTCGTTGCCGTGGCAGAAAAGCTCCACCTCCAACTCGCGCTTCAACAGATCCACGTTTTCGTCTCTCAATCCGAACAGGTTTATAAAAGCGTCCGGCGAGTCGATCATAATCGTCGTCTTATACGTCGTAGTTTCCAATACTCAGCCTCCAATATAATATCCCGGCATTGCTATGTCGAGTCTGACCTCGACGACGGCGCGGGAAATTAAAGTATCGTTATCGATTACGCTGAAGTCTTCCCAGCGGTCAACAAGTTGCGCGCCTTCGGGGGATTGAGACATGGCCGTGTCGAAAGCTTCCTTCGAAGCTTCGGCCTTGACCTCATCCATATCCGGTATCCGCCTTTGAGTTACCGTCTCGTAATGCGTCCGCTTCAGTATTCCCAGCGGCGCGATTATACCTCCAATCGGGTAAAACGCGTCCTCGACCTGTTCTGTTTCAAAGCCTTCGCATTTTTTAAGCGGCAAAGAGTAGTCCCACAGCCTTATTTCGCTTTCAACGCGCCTTGATCCGGTTCTGACTACAACGTCCTCTACGAGAGGACGGCTCGCCTCCCCCCTGAACCACGCGCTCGCCATGACGCTTCCCATGGCGTTTACACCTCTGGTTGTCTCCCTGTCGTCGCGCTCTGTTCCGCTTATAAGCACATCGCCCTTTTTTACGTATTGCCCGGGCTTTACGTTCGCCGTCCCCGCCAGCACGTCTACGGAATACACGAGCGCGTCCATCTTGGCTATAATATCCCTCGTTGCGGTATAGTCGTATACGTCGGGTGCGGGGAAGGTTTCCGTCGCTTCTATGAGAAGCCTCACGCCCTGCTTTCTCGCGCCTACATAGGCGTATGACGGGCAGTTGGCCTTGAGAAGCGTCTGCAACAAATCCATATCTGACTTGTCGAGGCTTATTCCGGGTTGTATAGACATATCCGCGAGAGCCTTTTTTATCCCGGCCGGGTCGCCACCGTCGATCATATGAATGTCTATGACCCATACTCGCCCCAAAAGCCCCATGGCCATCATACCCACGATTACAATCGCGGCGGGGAGCGTCCATCGCCTTCTTACGCGCCTCAATACCTCGCCCGAACCGCGCGAATCAACCTGCCTTATGTCCAGCGAAAACCTTTCGGCGATGAGCATCAGCTTTTCGGCGCCGGCCTTGTCGGTTTCAAGTATCGCCTCGCGACCCTTGATGCGCTTTACAAGCCTGAAGCTTACGCCTTCTTTTGTCGCCCGCTCCACGAGCTTTTCAAGCATCAGTCCGTTGAAGCGGAGCGTTACTATCTCATTCATCGCCGTCAGCGCCCGGAAGCTCTATCAGGCGTATCCGCCCCCTGAGCGTCATGGCGTCGGGGCGAACCTGCGTAAGCATCATGTCCCGGCCCGTTATGGTGAGTATCCCCGATTTGGTGTTGAGCCTTATCCTTTCCTCTGTAAATTCGACAATGCCCGTCAGATTTTCTATCATGGCGCGCTTGCCCCCGGCGAGAAGAAGCCTCGGCTGTGAGAAGGAAGCCTCTTCTATCCATTCGAGAGCCGGGAATTCAGCCCTCCTCAACGCACCTCGACCAACCATGCGCATCACATCCTTCAAGGAAGGATATGCCGCCGGGCGGGCTGGGATGAGCGCGTACAGGTAATGGTTCGCGATAAAGCCCTGTTTATTTGCGTCGTTACGCGGACAATTCCGCTATATCTCGACCGTCATTCTAAGAGATATCTGTCCCTCGCCCGCCGACCAGGAATACTCTATATCGTCGATTATCGAAGAGCCTTCGCCCTGTTCCTTAAGCGCGTCATCGTAGGCGCCTATCTGTTCGAGGAATCTCCTTCCCTCGATGGGCTGAGCCACGGCTCCTGTGGATACGAGCGCCGACTGACAGGCGTTGAGTATCGAAAGATCCCCCTCGGCAAAGCCGTCGGGCGTGCCATTTATGGTCACGGTTTTGACGGCTCTCGATCCATCAACGACTATTATCAGCGTCGTATACTGATCCAGCCTGTAGGTCACGGTTCCTCCGGCGGCGGGTATTTCGGGAGACTGAAGCTGCATATTCACGCCTACGTTTTTCTGAGCCTCGTTGAACACCGCCAAGAAGCTGTCAAATCCCACAATGCTGCCGCGCCTTGTCAGCGAAAGCATCTGGTTGTACAGTCCCTGAGTCACCCTTCCGGTCTCGTTAAGCCCCAGCGCCCTTTGGAATCTGGAAACCGCCTGCGAGGTCTGCTGTCCGTATATGCCGTCAGCCACTCCCTCGAGATAGCCAAGTCTTATGAGCCTCGTCTGTATGTCGGTAACGATGTCGCCCCTGCTCGATGTTTGAGCGATTACAACGTTGTCGTTTACAGAGGGTGTGGGCGTAGGCGCGGGTTCGTCTGTCTGATCGTCGGATTCGTCGTTTTGCTCGGCCATTTCGCGAAGCGTGGCAAACAGGGCTTCGCTCACTGATCCGGTTATATCTATGCCGTTATCGGACTGGAAAGTCTTTACGGCTTCCGCGGTATTGCTTCCGTATATGCCGTCGGCTACGTCGTTTAAATAACCAAGGGCTATGAGCCATGTCTGTATCTGCGTCACCGCGTCGCCCCTGCTCGACTCCTGCGCGACTATGATTTCCTGACTGGGCGTGGGCGTGGATACAGGCGTTGGTTCGGCGGTGGGCTCGGGCGTCGCGGATACGGGTTCGTCCT
>JAUNBY010000215.1 GCA_030526935.1 Clostridia bacterium | reverse complement strand
CCGGTGTCGCCGCACAAATACCCTGCGGTGCGGATGTCGCGTTGAAGCTCTCGTCGGGGCGAAGCCCGCGTCCTCAGGCGCGACGACCCACGCTGACGGCGTTATGGATTATTTATTAAAAGCCGCCCATTGCTATAGATCTGGCCATGAGCGGCATGCCGTTCGAGGGACTTGGCGTCGGGCGATGCTGCGACGGGGCGAAAGTGCGCGTAAAATGTTCCCCATTTCTATCCATTGTGCCACGACATATGGCGCCGCCAATCTATAATTAGCGCCATGCCGTGGCACAAAGGTTGAAAATGGTATCGCGTCACTCTCAACAGTTTTTGCCGCTTATGCCCGTACGTTTAAGTCTTGCGCAAATCGTCCTATCCTTCCTGCTTTTTGTTGATGCGGCGCTGATTGATGAGCGAAAATATAAGCGAACCTATGGCCAGCACGAATAGCACGTCGCAAATCGGGCGGGAGAATATGTTCATGAAATTGCCGTTTTCTATGAGCATGAAGCGGCAGAAATTCTGCTCCGACAGCGGCCCCAATATAAGCGCCAGCAGTATAGGCGACAGCGGGAACTCATATTTTTGCATGATATAGCCCACAATGCCGAAAACGAGTGCCAACCCCACATCGAATATAGACTGGTTGATGGAGTAAGCGCCCACCATCGAAACGATGAGTATGCCGGGGATGAGGAGCTTTTTCTCGATGGAGATTATCTTCGTAAACCCGCGAACGCCCAGCATTCCGATTATGAGCATCGCCAGATTCGCCAGCAACAGCGCCGCGAACACGCTGTACACCGTGTTCAATTCGTTTACGTACATCATGGGGCCGGGGGTTATGCCCTTCATTATAAACGCCCCCAATAAGACCGCGGTGACCGAATCGCCGGGTACGCCCAGCGACAAAAGCGGTATCATGGCTCCGCCCGAGCAGCCGTTGTTGGCCGATTCGGTGGCGGCTATGCCGTCGGGTATGCCGGTGCCGAACTTTTCGGGATATTTTGACGTAGACTTGGCGACTCCGTAGGAGACGAACGCCGAAATGTCGCCGCCCGCGCCCGGTATGGCGCCCACAAATGTGCCTATCAGTCCTCCGGCGAGTATGTTTTTCCAGATTATCTTTATGTCCTTCCGCGTGGGGAGGACGTTTTTTATCTTCGTCGTTATCTTTTGAGAGGACTGCTCTTTGTTGAGCATCCGCTCTATGCTCGCCAGAACCTCGGCGATGGCGAAAAGGCCTATGAGTGTCGGGATAAACGGAAGCCCTTCATAAAGCCCGTATACGCCCCTTGGCACGAAGCGCAGATAGCCGCATGTCGGGTCATAGCCTATCGTGCACAGGAGAAGTCCGAAAAACGCCGATATGAGGCCCTTGGCTATCGACTTTCCCGATATGGCGATTATTACGGAAAGGCCGAACACCGCCAGCGTGAACATCTCGCCGGGGCCGAAAGCCAGCGCCGCCGAAGCGATGAGGGGCGAGAGAAACGTCATCATTACAGCGCCGATCATGCCTCCGCAAAACGACGCGAACATTGCTATGGATAACGCCCTTCCCGCTTCGCCGTTTTGCGCCATTGGATAGCCGTCCAATATGGTCGCGGCGGCGGCGGGGGTTCCGGGCGTGTGTATGAGTATGGCCGAAATACTTCCTCCGTACATGCCTCCGCAGTAGACGCCCAGAAGCAGGCCGACCGACGGTATCAGATCCATTCCGAATGAAAAGGGTATCAAAAGCGCGATGCCCATCGTCGCGGTCATGCCAGGTATAGCGCCAAGCAGTATTCCGCCGAGCGCGCCCAGGAATGTCATGCCTACGACCTGAAGGTTTGTGAACACGTCGCCGTAACAGGACAGCAATAAACTCCAATCCATCTGTGCCCCTCCTATCAGAAAAAGTCGTATATTATCTCCAGCGGGCCTATGGGTATGGAGATCGACAGCACTTTATAGAACAAAAGCCACACCACGACGGGCACCAATACGGCGACCGCCACGAGCATACCGACCTTGCGGTAGCCCAGCATGAGCATAAAGACGAGAAGCACTATGGGCGACAGTATCAAAAAGCCCACGGGTTCCCACAGCCATATCATCGCGGCAGTGACCGCGACGCTTACGAGCACGCCTATCATCCCCGGCTTTTTAAAGGACATCGACGGCGCGGCTTCCTCGGATTTGCTCAGGAGGCTTTGAATCAGAAGCACCACAGAGCAGATGATAACGCCTATCGCCATGAGCATGGGGAATACCTCGGGGCCTACGGGGACGTTCGAGAAGCGCTTGAACTGCATTATCCACTGTATGGCGAATATGGATATGCCAATAAAAATGACGCTGGCGACGATATTCGCGAACGACATGCGTTTAAATCGTTTCAAAGCTGTCACTCCCTCAAGCCCCGGCCGCGTATACTTACATCCGCCCGTGAAGGGCTAAGCGGCCGGGGCCATAGTAATAATGGGCGAACGGACGCCTGTGGCGTCCGTTAAGGGGCTATCAGGCGTCTTCGGTCAGTCCGAGCGCCTCGAGAGTCGATGAAACGTCGGCGTAATTCTGGGCCAGGAACGCCTCGAAATCGGCGGCGTTGAGGTAGGCGATCTTCTGTCCGGCGTTGTTCATAAACTCGACGAAATCGGGATCCTCGACGGCCGTTTCGAAAGCGGCGGAAAGTATCTCGACTATCTCGGGGTCGGTGTCCTTGCTCACGGCCATGCCGCGCCAGGTGCCGTATTCGATGTCATATCCGCACTCCTGGAAGGTGGGCACGTCCGGATAGAGGCTGGAGCGGGTGTTGTCCATGACGCCAAGTATCGTCAGGTTGCCCGCGTCCACCTGGGAGCGAACCTCGGCCAGCGAAACCGCGACGGCCTCGATATGTCCGCCCGCGACGGAGGTCGTGGCGGCGGCGGCGCCGTCCGGATAGGGCACGATAGTGTAATCGAGTCCGGCTTCGGTGGCGAACAGGCCCGCGCCTATCTGCCAAACGCTGCCCACGGCGGAAACGCCCACGTTGACCGCGCCGGGATTGGCCTTTACGAAATCGACGAAGGCGTTGAGGTCGGTGATATTATTGGCCTGCGCCCAGGCGGTGTTGACGGTTATGGCTGAGGCGTCGGTGTTGACGCGGCACAAAAGCGCGAAGTCGTTGTAGTTCATCTCCGCCGCACCGAGGGCGTCGTAGGTGGAAAGCTCGAAGGTGATCATTCCGATGGTATAGCCGTCGGGACGCGCGGTCTGAATGGCGCTGTGGCCGATGATTCCGCCGCCGCCGGTTCTGTTCTCGACGGTCATTGTCTGTCCAAGTACCTTCTCAGCCGCCATGCAAAGCGCACGAAGGCAGGCATCGGTTCCGCCGCCGGCGGCCCACGGGCATATTACGTCGATGCCCTTCGTCGGATAATCGGCGGCAAAGGCGACGGAGCACATAAGCATGACCGCCAGTAACAGAGAAACGAGTTTCTTCATGAATCAGCACTTCCTTTATAATTATTAAGCGGCGATTATGGCAATCGCGACTACTATGATAATATATCATTTTATTAACTGATTGTCAATAGTTTGACGGGAGAAAACCGGAAAGGCGCGTTTCAATTTCCCTCAATACGGACGCCGTTTATTCCGCGACGCGTCGCGCCGGGGGATGCGGAAAACCACATCCCCCGGCGCTTATCATAAACGCGCGTATATTAGCCGCGCCCGTCGCATGAGAACTATGGTATCAAAAGCACCTGCCCTATGCTCAGGCGCGCGGGGTTGACGATGCCGTTAAGCCGGGCAAGCCTGTTGACCGTCGTGCCGAACCTGCGGGCAATAGCCCACAAGGTATCGCCCCTTCTGACGGTATAGGTTGACGAGCCGGACGCGGGTATAAGTATGGTGTCCCCCGCGTATATGAGATCGGGATTTGAGATATCGTTGAGCCGGATAAGCTCGTTTACCGTCGTGCCGTACTGCTGCGCGATTCCCGACAGCGTATCTCCCCGGCGAATGGTGTAGCTCCTGGTCCCGGACGAAGCCGGTACGCGTATGGTCTCTCCGGCGTATATCAAATCCGGGTTCGTTATGCGGTTGAGTCTGACGAGTTCCTGAACCGTAGTGCCGTAGCGGCGGGCTATGCTCGTAAGAGTCTCTCCTCTGGCGATGGTGTGCTCGATATATTCCCTCATATTATACACGTCCTTGTCGTTAAACTTGATGCGCTGGGCAGACGCCTCGCTCAATAAATGCGCGTGGCCTCTTTCCGCAATATACTATGCCCGCGTCGCGCTTAACGTCATCAAAACGCGTTTCATATCATCTCATCTACCGCGTGCGACTTGCGGTACTCGCTTGGCGACAAGCCCATCATCTGTTTAAACACGCGGGAATAGTAAAGCGGATCGTCGTATCCGACCTTATAGGCTATCTCGGAGATAGTCATGCGCGTGTTTATTAGAAACATAGTGGACGCGTCGATTCTGTTGACGGCGATATACTTTCCGGGCGATATGCCCATTCTCTTCATAAACAGGCGGTACAGCCAGCTTCCGCTTACGCCTGTGGCACGGCAGACGTCGTTCGGGGTGAGCTTTTTGCCGAAATTGTCGTTGATGTAATCGAGCGCCAATTGGAATTTGTCTCCGACGTCGCCCTTTTCACCTGTCTTTTCGAGCAAATGTGAAAAAAGCAGGTATAACCGCCCCGTCATGGCGGTTGAATGGCTCAGAGCAGGCCCTCTTTCCGTGAAAATATCCATGTACAGTTGCCGGTAAACCTGTTCCGTTCCGATTTGTATCACGGGGGAAGTCCGCGAAAAACCCAGGCGGCCGACGAGCACATTCGCCTCGCTTCCCGAAAATCCGACCCAGTAGTACTCCCACCTCGACGAAGCGTCGCTTTTGACGGAAAATTGGCAGTCGGGGTAGCAGATGAACGCGTCGCCCCGTTCAATCGTATGCTTTTCGCCGCCTACCTCGCACACGCCGCTTCCGCTCGCCACATAGTGCATCAGGTAGTACGGACGGCTTCCCGGCCCCCATAGATATTGTTGAGAATAACGCTCATAGCCTACCGTACACACGTACAAAGACGCCGCCCGGCGGTTGGCTATGTAATAAAACCGGTTGCTGGCTACCGCGGGCTTTTTCAAACGAACCCCTCCTGTATATAATGATTTATTTATTATACGTCATTGACCTTATTTAATCCATATGATAAAATATAAAAATACAGGCGTCAATGGTTGGTCAATAATCGCTTTACCCCCACTGGCGATAAAGAAAGATGATGATAAAATGAAAAAGCCCGACAGCCGATACGAGGTCGCGCGCAGACTGCTTATTTTCTGGTGTGTGTTTATAGGAGTGGGAGCTGTCGCGGGAAGCGCCGGCATGCTTGTCGCCCCCGACGGAAGCGCCATGGGTATGCAGGCGCTGCTGCCGTATTTTCAGGTATTGCCCTTCGCCGGCGTTCTGTTTCAGGACTTTGTGTTTCCCGGGATATCGCTTTTGATAGTAAACGGGCTTACTAACCTTACGGCTGCCTTTCTCATCATTCGCCGAAAAAAATGTGGTGTGATCGCGGGCGGCATATTCGGCGTGACGCTCATGATGTGGATAACCATACAGTTCGTGATATTTCCGCCGAACTTCATGTCCACCATCTACTTTATCTTCGGCTTCATTCAAGCCGCGACGGGCTATGCCGCATATGTGTTTTTAAAGCAGGATCTGTTCGCGGCCGACGCGAGCGAATACCCCG
>JAUNBY010000214.1 GCA_030526935.1 Clostridia bacterium | reverse complement strand
GCTATACCGCCGGTGGGGACTTTCACCCCGCCCTGAAGACCTATTCACTTTTCAAAGCCATTATACACCCAATGCGCTCAGATTAGAATACCTATTTATAATTTTACATATCATGCCTTATTATATAATTCATAGTTATTGTATTTCGTGAATTTCTCATTCGTATGGCGTAATTTTCTGGGAATCAAATCATAACAGGTTGAAGCCAAAATGCCCCGTTGAAAACGCGAAAGGATAATTTGACTGTGTTTTGACGCGTATTCGCTCAGGAAAAGACTCTCAAATCTGGAACAAAAGGGGATTGCGTCGCGTCAATAGGATATACTAAAACCAGCAAGGGGGTTAACAAGACAATGAAGACCAAACGTATTATCATCGCCGTACTGTTGGCGGCGTTGTTGACGGCGCTGACAGGCTCGGTGGCGTCGGCCAGCGAAAACGGGGTTATAAGAACGCCCACCTCCACGGGAACGGTTTGGCTGCGCTCCGGCCCCGGAACGGGATACTCGAGGCTTGGATATACAGAAAACGGAGATTTGTGTACTATTCTCGCAACGCGCGGCAACTGGTATCGCGTTTTGATGAAAAGCGGCAGGATGCGCGGCAGCTACGGATGGACTTACAAGAAATACGTAGTAAACCTCAGAGACAGTTCCAAGCTCAGCGGTTGGGGTACTCTCGCGCAGATAAAGACCAGATACGAGTCCTCCGGCGTGAACCTGCGAAAGGGACCGGGGACGAAGTATCAGAGCAAGGGTCTTTTGTACCGCGGGGATATACTCATAGTGCTCGACAAGTACAATTCCAAATGGTACGAGGTTCAGGTGGCGTATTCAGATGATTACGGCTACGTTTACAGCACTTACATCACTAACGGCGTAGAGGGCTACGCGAGGGCGAACGTCAACCTGAGAAGGGCGGCGAGCACGTCCTCCGCCATACGGCTGGTCATACCGCAATACGCGACGATAAAAGTGCTCAACGTCGGTAAGAACTGGTCCCGCGTCAACTATCAGGGCTACGTGGGATATGTGTACAACGAGTATATATCGCTGTCGTCATGATTCCCAGCGCGCTACTTATTTTAATGTTGATAAATGAAAGAGTGAGTTGAATTGAAAAAGCCATTGATGTTGTTATTGGTCGCAATGATTATTGCTTTATCCGTCGCCGCCGCTTCCGAGGTCGATATAACAACCCTGATCGAAGCGAACAGCATCGTATCAATATCGAATAACTTTGATACGAGCGTACAAAACATCACCATATACAATACCAGCGACGGTACGATTTCGGAGTCATGGATGTGCTACATATGGCACGATGAAAACGGCGGCGTGATGGAAGCTTTTTCATATGACGACGGCAGTTGGCAGATATACGGCGGCGGAGAAGGCTATGGATACCTCGCCTCCGAACAGACCGTTTACGTGATGGGCTTTTATGCCGATGCCTATGAAGAAAATATGCAATATCTGATGGCTCAGAACATAGGCGAGTTTGAGGACGATCATGCAATTGTTTCCCAGGAAACGACTCAGGAGGGGAACCTGCTTATAACCGTCGAAGGATCGTCAAGCTCGTATACTGAAGCAGCAGGCGGAGATGACTTCATATACCGCTATGTGGTTAATCCTGAAACGCTGCATATAATATCGATCAACATCTACATGGTCGGCGAGGATGGAGGCGAAAGTCTCTATCTGCACGCGGATCATGAGGTAAACGTAGAGTTTGAAATTCCTGACTATTATATGCAAATACACGATGCGGAAGTCTTACGGGAGCTTCACGTGATTGCCGATCCTGGAACCAACGCGCAGGTTGAGTACGTGATTGAAGCGCCTATCGACGTACCAATTGCCGTATATTCTCCCGAAGGTTATGATATATACGAGGATGAAGAATGCACGGTAACCGTTCAAACCGCCATTCAGAGAGATGAAAATGGCAACTATCCAGCCACGAGTACGATTTATGCCAAATGACGTCTGATTAAATAGTAGCAAAGGGGGATGTCGCGCGGACATCCCCCTTAAACTTACCGTTAACCAAATATACCGATATAGCCCATGACGAACACGTAGATTATTATAAGAGGAACCACCCACGTCATATATCCACGAAGGGCTTTCGGGAAGCTTATGCCGCTGCCCTGATTGGCTTCGAGAAGGAAGTTGTCCCATCCCCAGCCCTTTTTAAGGCAGCAGAACAATACGTATACGAGGGAACCCAGGGGGAGAACGTTGTTGCTGACGATGAAGTCCTCGAAATCGAGTATCGCCCAGCTTTCCCTTATGGGATGTATGGAAGACCAGATATTGTGGCCGAAAAGGGCGGGAAGAGATATCACGACTATTATCGCGAAGTTAATCCAGGAGGACTTTTTGCGACTCCATTTCAAGGCGTCCATTCCAAAGGAAATGATATTCTCAAAGACCGCTACGAGCGTTGACAAGGCAGCGAATATCATGAACAGGAAGAACAGCGCGCCCCAAAGCTGTCCAAGGGGCATGGAGTTGAATATGTTGGGAAGGGTTATGAATATGAGCGGAGGGCCGGCGTTGATATCGACGTTGTATGCAAAGCAGGCGGGGATGATTATAAGTCCCGCGGTAAAGGCCACGAGGGTGTCAAGAGCCGTTACCGATATGGCCTCTCCCATGAGGCGGTGTTCCTTGCCGATGTAGGAGCCGAATATCGCCATGCTGCCCATACCTATGGACAGCGTGAAGAACGCCTGTCCCATCGCGGCGAACAGGACGCTGTTGAAGTGAGCGAAGCCCTGTCCGAATATCTTGGAGAAATCGGGCTTGAGGTAGTATTCGACGCCCGCCGCCGCGCCATCGAGGGTGACCGAGCGTACCGCCAGGATTATCATTATGACAATAAGAAGCGTCATCATAACCTTGGTTACCTTCTCGACGCCCTTTTGCAATCCTATCGAGCATACGGCTATTCCTATGAGAATCATTATGAGCATGCATATTATCTGCCCGGTCGGAGCCGCGAGCATGGAGCCGAAAACTTCGCCGACCTGGACGGAGTCGAGGCCCACAAAGTCTCCGCGAACCATCTTGAACATGTATAGCAGCATCCATCCGGATACGACCGTGTAGAAGGCCATCAGCATATAATTGCCGATGACGCCGATTATGCCGAATGAGTGCCACTTGGATCCCTTGGGTTCGAGGGCATGAAAGGAATGAATGATCGACTTGCGGCTTGCGCGCCCCACCGCAAACTCTGCGACCATTATCGGAATGCCCAGCAGTATAAGAAACAGCACATAGATAAGTATGAACGCCGCTCCGCCGTTTTGCGCGGTTATGTATGGAAACTTCCAGACATTGCCAAGGCCTATCGCGCATCCCGCGGATATGAGGATGAATCCGAGCCGCGAACCAAATCTTTCGCGTTTTTCCATAGTATTGCCACTCCTTGTGTACATATTATCCTGGATATAATATCATATTGTGGCGATAAAAATCAATAGCTAATTTTGTCGGACCAGGGCATATTTTTGTTTTTGAAGTGTTATGGGCTTTGTTTCGTCTGAGCATCCGCTTGAATATGGGGTGAAAGCGCCAATCTCCCGCGTCTTTTGATTCTCCTAAAAATGGCGATGATCTGCGCATAGCGTTAAAATTGTCGGAAGTGTTGCGGAATTATGCGCAATATTGTATAATAATATCGGATAGTGAGAGCTTGGGGAGGTGTGCTTATGGCAAAGCGATTACTGATCGTCGATGACGAACCGACGATCGTTAAAGGATTGAAATACAGCCTCGAGCAGGACGGATACGAAACTGAATCGGCTTTCGACGGCGAAGAAGCCGTTGAAAAGTTTTTTGACGGCAAATACGATCTCGTGCTGCTCGACGTTATGTTGCCCGGTATAGGCGGAATTGAGGTCTGTCAGCGCATAAGGGAGCGCAGCGACGTTCCGATTGTAATGCTCACCGCCAAAGGCGATGATATGGACAAGATACTGGGCCTTGAATATGGCGCCGACGACTACATAACCAAACCGTTCAATATACTCGAGCTTAAGGCTCGCTTAAAGACGATACTGCGCCGCTCGACCATGATCTCGCGCGAAAGTAATTCGAAGGTGATAAAGGTTCGCGATCTCACGCTCAGTCTGACCAACCGCACCGTCATGATAGGTAATCGCGAGGCGAACCTGACGGCCAAGGAATTCGATATGATGCAGCTGTTCGTGAAAAATCGCGGCAAGGTATTCAGCCGCGAGGCGCTGTTGGAAACCGTATGGAAATGCGATTTTAGCGGCGATTTGAGAACGGTTGACGTCCATATACGCAGGCTTCGCGAAAAAATCGAGCGTAATCCCGCCAAACCGGAATTCATATTCACAAAATGGGGCGTGGGTTATTACTTTACCGACAAGGACTGATGCGCGCAAGGGGAGTGAAGGGAATAATCCCGGCAGACTTTAAATCGGCGCTATATTCCATCCGCTGGAGAATCGTGATGGTTTATTTGTTGATTTTATGCGCGGCTTTTTTTGTCGCGTCGACGACGATTATAAGGTTCATGGGCGAATATCTCGTTTCACAAAAAGTGCGGGAGGAGCAGCGCATAACCGATAATCTCGCCGCGAGCGCCGCAGACCCATTTTCAAAGCATCAAACCGTAGATATATTCGAATTCTTAAAAACCTCGGCGGAGCAATTCGGCGGGGTAATTATGGTTGTGGACGACCTGGCTGTGGTGCAGGCGGATTCTCAGTCCATGCTTAACGGCACGAGGCTTACGCTTGGAGAGGTGGCGCTGGCTCTAAACAGTTCTCAAAGCGCCTATGGATATTACGACATAAGAGGCGAAGATCAATCCATAGAACCATACGCCTCCGCCGAAAGCGAACTCATGGGAGTGTACGCCGCGCCAATGATACTGGCCGGGCAAACCCTGGGAGCGCTCGTATACATATCCGATCTGCGGGATGTATCGCAAAGCATATCGCTCATATCCACGCAGATGACTATGTGGCTGTCGCTTGTGGCTATAGCGGCTTTCATAATCGCCATGCTGATGTCGGGTTTTTTTACCAGACCCATAAAGGATCTGTCAATGGGCATAAATCGCATGACGGAGGGAGACTTGTCAAGCCGCGTAGTCGTTCGCGGACACAACGAGTTTTCTCAACTGGCGAACGCCTTTAATATGATGTGCCAGAGGCTTCAAACTCTCGATCAGCAGCGAAACCAATTTGTGTCAAACGCGTCTCATGAGCTTAAAACGCCTTTATCGGCGATGAAGGTGCTCGTGCAGACGCTCTTGTTTCAACCCGATTGCAGCCCTGAAATGCTCCGGGATTTCCTCGGGGATATAGACAGCGAGATCGATCGCCTGTCGGACATAGTAGCCGACCTTCTCACCCTCGTAAAAATCGACAGCGGCAATATAGACCTCAAGCCCGAGAAGCTCAGCCTTGACGAGCTTATAAACGATACCGTCAGACGCCTTAAGCCCATAGCCGAGACGAGAAAGGTGGAACTATCGACATCTCTCGCCGACGCGGTTATAACTATGGGCGACGCTCGCCGCCTTGAGCAGGTTTTCTATAATCTCACGGACAACGCCCTGAAGTACACGCCAGAATCCGGAAAGGTCTTCATAGAGCTGAACAATACAGGACGGCAGGCCGTCATAAGTATAACCGATACCGGCATAGGCATACCCGAAAAGGATATAGACCATATATTCGACAGATTCTACCGCGTTGACAAGGCAAGGGCG